>CALCGG010000210.1 GCA_937900945.1 uncultured Sulfurimonas sp.
CCTTCAATGTAGTCTAGTATAAATGCATCTTCCAAATTTTCACACAAATCTTCAGAGATGAAAAAGTAGTCAATTCTCCAGCCTACATTTTTAAGTCTTGCTCCTGAGCGGTAGCTCCACCAGCTGTATCTATCGACTTCATCCCCATTGACATATCTAAAGGTATCTATGTATCCCGACTCAAGCAGTTTATCTATCCATTCCCGTTCAATAGGTAAGAAGCCTGATGTTTTTGAATTGGCTTTTGGATTTTTAAGGTCAATTTCCTTATGAGCTGTGTTGACATCTCCGCAAATGATGATAGATTTTCCATTTTCTTTCAACTCTTCACAATAAATCAAGAAATCATCATAAAATTTCATTTTGTGTGCAAGTCGTTCATCATCTTTTTGACCATTTGGAAAGTAGACATTAAAAAGAACTATATCGCCATAATGGGTTTCTACAATCCTGCCCTCACTCGTTGTATCAATATGCTTACATGTAGAGTTGTAGTCATTTTGTAAGACACTCCAGGTCATAGTTCCGCTGTAGCCTTTTTTTGTAGCAGAATTAACCAAAATATCAGTGTATTCTTTTTCAAACATTGCTTCAGGAACTTGGGATTCAAGAGCTTTTATCTCTTGAAGACATAAGATGTCAGGTTCTCTTTCATCAATCCATTTGAGCGCTTCCTTGTTCGCTACAGCGCGGATGCCATTTACATTCCATGAGATAATTTCTATTGAGTCTGACATTTTGGATTACCTTTAAAAAATTGTTTGGGATTTAAGAAGGATTCCCGAGTAAAAACTCGAGAATATGAGAGTATGTTTATAAAGTAAAATTTATACGAAATTTACTTTTTCAATGTGGTGTTTAAAGCCTAATTGCTCATTTGTACATCCAAGAGCAAGACCAAGCATTTGTTGCATATGTAAAACAGGAAGTGCAACTTCACGACCGACAGCTTCTGAGAGATGATTAGTCTGTGTGTCAAGTTTTAAATGACAAAGAGGACATGGAGTTACCATCCAGTCAGCATTACCGTCCATTGCACCTGCAACGGCTTTACCTGCGAGAACTGCAGATGTATGAGGAGCTTGAAGCTCTACATGAAAACCGCAGCATTTATTTTTTTCTTCATAATCAACATTCATACCGCCACATGCAATAATCAAATCATCAAGTGAACGAGGATTATATGGATTTTCCGGTGTTTTATGAGTTTCGTTTTGAAGTTCAGAAGGGCGGATATTATGACAGCCATAAAATGGTGCAATATTAAATTGGCTAAGTGGTTTTACAACCATCTCTTTGATTTTATCAAGACCGATATCATCAATAATCGCATATAAAAAGTGAATAATATTTGACGTGCCTTTGTACTCTAGACCAACTTCTCCAAGCTTTTCATTTACTCTAGCTTTAAGTTCTGCATTGTTATCTAGACGATGTTTAGTCATCGCCGTGTTCAACTGACATGTATTACATATAGTAACCATAGTTAAACCATGCTTTTCAGCATAAGCAATATTTCTAGCATTTAAAACTAAAGATAAAAAGTCATCATAATCTTGCAGGTGAGAAGCGCCGCAACAAGAAGCTTCAGTAAGTTCAACAAGTTCAATCCCAAGTTTATCTGCAACTGCCAAAGTTGACATCATCTGCTCAGGTGTACTTTGTTTTGCGGTACATCCTGTAAAAAGTGCGTATTTTAATTTTTTCATTTACTTTTACTCCTAGAACTTAGCTGTTGATGAAGATTTTACAAGCTTTTGAATCTCATCAAGATTTTTCGATTTTACAATTTTCCAAGGTGGAACAATTTTACCTTTTACAAACATTTTAAGTGCTAACGGAACATGTTTGACTATAGCAAGGCGTTCAGAATAAAGAACCATGCCTCCCTCATCAAGTACGCCAAATTTAGCGATAGAATGTTTAAATGCCACAGCATGACGAGTTGCAACATTACTGGTTGCAATTCCTTCTTTAAACAACATTTGGTGCAGCTTAGTTATTTTATCGATTGGATTTACATCTTTTGGACAAGCTTCAGCACATTCAAAACATTTAACACAGTCCCATAGACCTTGTTTTTCTTCATGTAATTCTTGTAGTCTTTCATTACGTGCTTCATCTCGAACATCTGCTTCAAAACGATATGCTTTAGCAAATGCAGCAGGACCGAAGAAATCATCATTTATCTCAACAACCGGACAGGCATAGTGACAAGCACCACACTGAATACATAAGTCTGCTTCAAGTAATTCTTCAGCTTCTTCAGGTGTTACAAGATGCTCATGTTCCGGATGTTCTTGTACATCAGAAATAAGGTAAGGATGAATAGCTTCATGCTTTTCCCAGAAGTCACCCTTATCGATAATCATATCTTTTACAGCTCTTTTGATGCTTAACGGCTCAAGAGTTAACTCAGGTCCAAAAAGATCAATCATATCGTTCATTCTTTCTTTACAAGCAAGAGTTGAGCGGCCATTTACTTTAATAGCACAAGCTCCACAAATACCGTGACGACAGCTTCGACGGTAAGAAAAACTACCATCATGATCCCATTTGATTCTGTTTAAAACGTCTAAAACAACTTCTTCTGAAGTTACTTCCATGTTGTAATCTTCGTAATAAGGAAGATAATCCTCATCTGCATTAAAACGAAATACCTTGAAGTTTACTTTTTGTGTAGTAATTTTATGTGTACTCATAGGTTCTCCTTAGTATGTTCTAGCTTTAAGCTCATGTTTGCCAAGTACAACATCCATGTAATCAAGTGAAATCTCACCGTTTTCGTCCATGTAAGCCATTGTATGCTTTAGGAAGTTTTCATCATCGCGAGTATCAAAATCTTCTCTAAAGTGTGCACCGCGGCTCTCATTTCTTGCAATCGCACTCTCAACAATAAATGCAGAATAGTCAAGCATATGACCAAATTCTATAGCTTCTTGAAGTTCAGTGTTAAATACTTTTGATTTGTCTTTGATGCGGATATGCTTAAATCTTTTATGAAGCTCTTTGACTTTAGCAACTACGATTTCCAATGATTCTTTTGTTCTGAATGCACCGGCATTAGCGGTCATACTTTGTTGGAGTTCTTCTCTCAATCCAGGAATAGTTTCGTTACCGTTATTTGTTAGTATCCAATCTAGTTCCCCAAGAGCTGTTTTAGCATCATCCTGCGTAGCGGGGCGAAATGCAATAGCATCTATCTCTTTAACCATAGTCTTACCGACAAAACGACCAAAAAGAAGGGCTTCAAGCACTGAGTTTGCACCAAGTCTGTTGGCTCCATGTACGGAAACACATGAACATTCACCGGCAGCATAAAAACCTTCGACAAATTCTTCGTTGTTTTTACGAACATTTCCAGCGATATTTACAGGAATGCCGCCCATAGAATAATGAGCAGTAGCAGAGATAAGGATAGGCTCTTTAATCATGTCTAAACCTAAAAATGTGATAGCTAAATCACGAAGCTCAGGGAGTCTTTCCATGATTAAATCTTTTCCAAGATGTGTGACATCTATGAAAACTGCATCCTTTCTTGGACCAACGCCGCGACCTTCTCTGATTTCATTTATAATTGCACGACTCACAACATCCCGTGAAGCTAATTCCATAGCATGTGGAGCATATTTTTCCATAAATCTTTCACCAAGAGAGTTGAAAAGACGACCACCTTCACCACGGGCTGCTTCAGAAATCAAAACGCCGTTTCCTGAGAGACCAGATGGGTGGAACTGTACAAATTCCATATCTTCCAAAGGAAGACCATGTCGAGCTACAATAGATAAACCATCACCTGTATTTGCATGTGCATTTGAGTTTATTTTGAAGGCTCTTGCATATCCGCCAGTCGCAAACATCACTGACTTTGCATTAAATATAACCGTTTGCATGTCACGTATGTTAAATGCTACAATTCCGGACACTTTTCCATCTTTATAGATAAGATCCGCTGCATACCACTCATCCCAAAACTTAACACCCGAACGAAGAGCTTGTTCATATATAGTTTGAAGAAGCGTTAAACCTGTTCTGTCTTTTGCATAACATGCACGAGGAGAAGATTGCCCGCCAAAAGGGCGTTGAGCAATTTTTCCATCTGGAGTTCTGCTGAATGCTGCACCCATTCTCTCTGCCCAACGGATTGTCTCAGGAGCTTTTTGGCACATAAACTCAACTGCATCTTGATCAGCTAAATAGTCCGAACCTTTAACTGTATCAAACTCATGAAGCTCAACACTGTCCTTATCGCTAAATGCTGCATTAACACCACCCTGTGCTGCACCGGAATGACTTCTAAGCGGGTGTAATTTTGTAATTACAGCAACTTTTTTACCTGCGTTTTGTAATTCTCTAGCTGCCGCACAACCCGCAAGGCCGGCACCAACAATAACTGCATCGTAAGTATAAATAGGAATACTCATTAACTTTCCTTTATTAAAGACATTAAAATAATGTTGATTGTAGCGTGATTAGCCTTTATGGAGATTAAAATGAAAGTTTGTCTATCTTAAGTTTGTGTTTGTTACGATTTGAGGCATAAGGGTAGTGGATACTCTTTAAATACTATTCTATATATTTCATTAAATTAGTTGCTTGAGAAATTTTATTTCCTCCGCTACCTATAGCTTGCTGTAAAGCTTTTTTCGCCATATTCATTGTATTTTCCAATGAAGTCGCTTCATTCTTAATTATAAATCCGCCGCTTACAGTTATTTGAGTTTTTTCGCCATTTTTATTTACAAATTTAATTTCAGCAATACTTTGACGGATAGCATCAATCTCTTTGAGTGACTTTTCTTTACTTGGACGAGAAAAAACAATAGTAAATTGATTGTATTCATTTCTCGCGATTATATCTGTTGCCTGTTCATGCAAAGATATGCTGAAGGCAATATTTTTGAGAATAGTTTGAGCTATTTCTTCTGAAAACATTTGATTTGATCTTGAAAAATTGTCAATCTCTAAAATGGTCACTGATGTAACGTTGTCATATTTCAAGTTTCTTTTCTCTGAATAAGCGCTGAATAAACCTTTTAGATTATGAACTCCTGTTTCGTTGTCTATTAAAGATGGATCATCACTAAGAAGCGGTTTTTTCTTCATTCTAAGCGAGATTGCATCAACTTCTTCTGAAAATATTTCATGGTTATTTTTCCCTGAATTAACTGCAAATAGAAATAAGATATCTTTATATATTACACTTAATCTTCTTCCGAACCAAATTGTTGTAAAGAAAATAATAATAAATGCGAGAATATATATCTTTTCAAATATATGAAATTTAATTTCTTCATAAGATATAATCTTAAGTATAATCGAATTTATGTGATTATTGATATTGTCAAAAGCGGTACGGAGTTCTTGAAATTTTAAGTCTTTATTTTTTAACTCTTTTACATAGTAACTTGAAGCTTTTTCATTTAAGGTAATTGTTAATTTTGCGAGTTCATCCAAATCAGATATATATTCACTTGAGTTATCAATGATATATTGTCCTATAAAATCATAGGCAGATAAATCACGAAGTTTATCAATTTCAATAAGTATTTCACTGCTTTTTCCATTAAAGTGAATTTGAGTAAATCCTAAATCACTGCTGTCAAATTTCATTAGTGTCGAGATAATATTTTTTTGATTATTTAAATTGTTAATTTTACTAAAAGAGATGTTTTCACCCATCATAGTTAAGGCACCGACTGCCATAATAAAAGAGATGAATATCCACACGGTTATTAAATTTTTAAATATGGTTTTAATTGAGTGTTTCATGATAATCTTCCTAATAATGTTATAATACGCCGCTATTTTATATCCACAGTGGTTAAATTATACTGAATATTAATATATTTAGTATTTAAACTGTCTAAGAAGTTAACTTGAATTTAGAAAATTATTTTATATCACAGTTTAAAAGTCCATATATTGGGGATGACGCTGCAATAATCGGAAGAGATGTTTATTCTAAAGATGCTTTTTTTGAAGATGTACATTTTAAAAAAAAGTGGATGAATTATTATCAAATAGCTTCAAAAGCTATGCTGGTAAATATTTCAGACGCAGTTGCTATGAATGCCAAACCAAAATATGCACTTTTAAGTGTAGCTATGCCAAAAACTATTTCTAAAGCCCAGATGAGAGAATTGGCATCTGGATTTAAAGATATTTCAACTCAGTACGGGATTGAAATAATCGGTGGAGATACCATTAGCAATAGCAAGCTTGATATAACAATAACTATAATCTCTGAAGTTAGGAAACCGCTTTTAAGAAGAGGGATAAAGGACGGATATTTAGTTGCTTTTACCGGTGAGCTTGGCAGATCAGGTAAAGATTTAAAGAAGCTTTTAAATTTAGGAAAAATTCATAAAAAATCCAAGTTTATAAAGATAGAACTCAGAGAAAAATTTGTTAACAATTCATCAAGATTATTGAAATCAGGCATGGATATTTCAGATGGGCTTTTTAGTGATTTGAGTAAACTCTCTTCAGCTAATAAAATTGGATTTAAAATTGAAAAAAAGATACAAAAGTCTGTCGGATGCAGCGGCGAAGAGTATGAGATGTTGGTAGCTTTTGATAGAAGAGATAAAAAAGCCATTTTAAGACGAGCTGCCCAAAGTAGAACACCGCTTCATATCTTCGCAACAGCAAGAAGAGAAAAGTATAACAACAGATGCAAAGCGCATCATTTTAAGTAGGAACATAGAACATGGATAGATTTTACTCACTTGGTCACTCAAGTATAGATTTTCACTTTAAGCAGAGCCCAAGAGATTTTGTTGTCGAAGAAATACCTCTTTATGAATTTTCAGGGGAGGGTGAACACCTTGTTTTATTTGTGAGAAAGAAGAACCTTTCAACTCTTGAATTGGTAAGCATCATTGCAAGATATTTGGGAATTCAAAATAAAGAAATTGGTTATGCCGGATTAAAAGATAAAAACGCCATGACGAAGCAGTATATATCTATACATAAAAAGCATGAAGAGGCAATGGAGAACTTTGTTTATGAAGGCGTAAAGGTAGTTTCAAAAACGTATCATAATAATAAAATCAAGATAGGTCATCTAAGAGGTAACAGATTTTATATCAACCTTAAAAAGGTAAATCCGACTTCTGCACAAAAAATAGATGAAGCGCTCAAAAGTATTTCAGAATTTGGAATGCCAAACTTTTTCGGATATCAGCGTTTTGGCAATGACGGAGACAACCATATAGATGGTGAAAAGATTGCCAAAGGTGAGAAAAAAGAGCGCAATCCAAAGATAAGAAAACTGCTTATCAGTGCTTATCAGAGCCATCTTTTTAACTTATGGCTAAGCAGAAGATTGGAAATAAACACCTTGGTAAAAAACTTTGAAGTATCGGAGATAGAATCTGTTTTAAACATGCCAAATGATGAAGTGTCAAAACTAAAAGCTCAAAAGCATCCATTTAAGTTGATAACCGGTGATATTATGGAACATTATCCACATGGAAGACTTTTTGACTTTGAAGGTGCAGAAGAAGATTTAAATAGATTTTTAGAGCGCACTATTACAGCGACCGGATTGTTATGCGGAACAAAAGTTAAAACATCTTCCGGAATTGCAGGAACGATAGAGAAAGAGTTTGATGATGAAATCAATGCTGAGGGTGCCAGAAGATATGCGTGGATATATCCGACTGAAATTGAAGGAAGATTTAAGCCGATAGAAGCTCATTATGAGATGAATTTCACTCTTCCAAAAGGTTCTTACGCAACTGTACTAATCGAAGAGATAGCAAAAAGAAAAATCAAGTAAGGTAAAAGAAAATGAGTAAACATATAACATCAGCAATTTCACAAAGTTTTGGAAAATTTGCTTCAAAAGAGTTTCCTAAGTGGTTTCAAAATATTGTCAATAATGGTTATATTGGTCTGATGGGATTGGATATGAGCGAATTCCACTCTCCAAGTACATATAAAAGTTTAAATGCTTTGTTTACAAGAAAATTAAAAGAAGATAGAAGATTTTCAATGGACGGGGATGACTTTATCTCTCCATGTGATTCTTGGATTTCTGAGTGTGGAAGTCTCAAAGAGGATTATGCTCTTCAGATAAAAGGGATGCGATACAAGAGCGATGAGCTTGTTGGCGATCTATTTAGCGATGATGAAAAAGCTATCGTTCATGATGGAACATTTGTAAATTTTTATTTGTCTCCAAAAGACTACCATCGTTACCACATGCCAACAAATCTGAAGGTTCTAAAAGCTGTTCATATTCCAGGCAAGTTTTTCCCTGTGAATGTCCCATCACTTAAAAAGAGAATCAACCTTTTTATAGAAAATGAAAGAGTTGTTTTGCTTTGTGAGACTACAGCTAAAAAAAGATTCTACATGGTGTTGGTCAGTGCTTTAAATGTTGGTGTTATGCAGGTGTCTTTTGAAAACAAGATTAAAACTAATGCGGACACTGATAATCCAACTGCTTACTCATATGAAAATTTATTTATGAACAAAGGTGATGATTTTGGATGTTTCGAAATGGGCTCAACCATTGTCATTTTAGCACAAAAAGATATGCTGAAATTAAATGTTGAATCTGGGGATAATGTCAAATATGGACAAACTATAGCAAAAATTATTTAGTTTATTCAAGAAGTCTAGTCTTGTTTACTGATTTATAACCTTAAGTTCAGCAAACAGTTCTCCCTTCTCTTTGTATATTTCAAGCTTGGTTTCAACAGGAGCTTTTTGCAGTTTCAGGCTTCCTTGAACGGAGTGTAATACATGAAAATAATTTTGTAACATTGGAACTGTGACATAGTCTATATGGTCTTCGAGCAGTAACTTGGCCAAAGCGTTGATTAAGCAGTAGTAAACTACTTTATTAACAGAGCGCTGCACTAAATAGTCATGCATAATATTGATATTGTTTTCTAAAACTTCTTTGCAATCTTCACCTAGAACACAACTATCATGAGCTCTTTGCAATTGATGTTCTACCTCTTCTTCTATGGTATTGCTTCGACTCTCTATTAAAGTTCTTATATCTGGACAATACTTTTTAACTTCCATTAAAAGATCATCATCAGACAGTACTTTGTTGTCCGTATTATAAACATATTTTTTATCATCATGATAGGTATGACTTAGTGCTTTTAACAGCTGTAGCACAATACCTGTATAGATAAATTTATCTTCTTTATTATTATCAAATGTTATTCCCGTATGAGAGATTATCGGCTTTGGTCCAGCATACTTTAACTTCATTGTTGGTTCCTATTATTTATGTATTTTGAACTCTAACAATATAAAGTTTAATTATAGCTGATACGGTTAAATATTAAATCTGAAATGCATAACATCGCCGTCTTGAACAATGTATTCTTTACCTTCTAGCCTCATTTTACCAGCCTCTTTTGCTTTTGCTTCACCGCCAAGTGATACAAAATCTTCATAAGCAATAACTTCTGCGCGAATGAAACCTTTTTCAAAGTCATTATGGATAGCAGCAGCTGCTTTTGGTGCAGTTGTGTTCTTACGGATAGTCCAAGCACGAACTTCTTTTACTCCGGCTGTGAAATAGCTCATAAGTCCAAGTTTACTAAAACCTTTGTGTATGATTTGCTCTAATCCCGATTCTTCTACGCCCAAGTCAGTTAAAAATTCCTGTGCTTCATCATCATCAAGTCCGATTAACTCTTCTTCGATTTTAGCGCATAGTTTTATGATTTCGCAGTTATTTTTTTGCGCATGTTCTCTTAGTGATAAAACATATTTGTTGTCTTCGAGCAAGCCATCTTCATCGGTGTTTGCACCATACATAATCTCTTTGTTGGTTAAAAATCTGACTTCATTATTGAGCTGTCTGTACTCATCAGTATCTACATCTTTAAAGTTTCTAGCCAGATTTCCATCACCTAAAAACTCTAAAAGTTCTTCAGCCATAACTAAAACACTAGCAGCACTTTTATCAAATTTTGCTTGTTTTTTAAGTCTGTCTATACGATTTGACAAAACTTCAATATCGGCTAAAATAAGTTCACCTTCTATAATCTCGACATCTCTTAACGGGTCAATACTTCCTTCGTTATGAACAATGTTATCATCATCAAAACATCTTACAATCTGGAGTATAACCTCAGTTTCACGAATAGTGGATAAAAATTTGTTTCCTAAACCTTCACCTTTAGACGCACCCTTAACAAGTCCTGCAATATCTACAAAGTCCAAAGTTGAGTATTGGATTCTCTCAGGTTTTACGATTTTTGCAAGTTGGGCCAATCTTTTATCCGGAACAGGAACGACTGCTTTATTTGGTTCTATTGTACAAAAAGGATAGTTTGCCGCTTCTGCATTTTGAGCTTTTGTTAAAGCGTTGAAAGTTGTTGATTTGCCTACATTTGGAAGTCCCACTAGACCGATTGCTAATCCCATATTTAACCTTTGTGATTCGTATAAAATAATTGTGTGATTTTATCTAAAAGTTGCTTGGAGTATTTATAAATCTCCATTTGTGCGAGTAATTTAAAAAAGGGCACTTCTTAGCGCGGTTCTTGAAGCTTTATCAACGAGAGTAAAAATCCTGTCTATTTCATCTTTTTTCTCTTTTTTCTTGTGACCTTTGACTTTGACAAATTCACAATCTAGAATATCACTCATTCTATAAAATTCTTTATAGAGTTCATGGTTTTTTATGAGCTTGTTAGTGTTTGACATGTAGTTATTGTTTTCTAAGCGGGCTCTTCTGTCATTCAAACCTATTATATTCTGGCAGTCTGTATAAATAATAATTTTGTAATCAGCCGAATCTATTTCACCTAAAGCCCACAGAAGGGTTTCTAACTCCAGTTTAGTCGATGAAGTATTTTCAAATTTTTTAGTTTTTACATGGTGCATCTGTGTAGAGCTTTGCAGTTGATCTCTATTGATAAATATGTATGCCCCATAACCTATGTTGTTCTTTGGATTTACACTTGCATCTGTAAATAAATAAAAAATCGGCTTGTTTATATCAAGGTACATGTCAGATATTCTCAATAATGCCAAAGATGCTCTTGTGGATGCAAAAACAAGGAATGCTTCTATACGCATCAAGATCAGTGAATATACACAATACTCTATAACGACCATTAGTGATAATGGTGGAGGCATCTCGGAAGAGATACTTACTCGTCTTGGAGAACCTTATGTTTCATCGAAGATTAAAAGTGGCACTGGTCTGGGTATCTATATGTCTAAAATTATTGTTGAGAAGCACTTGAATGGTTCACTAGACTGGAAAAATAATGATCTTGGAGCTTGTTTTACTATTAAGCTTCCACTTCACAATAAGGGATGATTATGGATATTATAGAATTACGAAATAAACTTAATGACTTAAATTTACTTTATGTAGAAGATGAAGAGATTGTACGAAAAGAGGTAGCATATTTTTTAAAGAAGTTTTTTAAAAATGTGGACATTGCAAAAAATGGGCGCTGAAGCGATGCTAGAACTAATCAGGAAAATTAAACTAGATGTTATAGTCACAGTTATGAGTGGAGTTCCAGATGAGAATGAATATATTTCTTGAGGCTGCTAAGGAAATTGCCGAGAAATAAACTATTCATATAGCTTTCTAACCTGCTAATGGTCATTTTTATATCTAGAATGGTTTATAAGTGATTTTGTAGCCAGAATAGGAGTTCTATTTATAGCTAAGTGAGAAGTTGCAAGAAATGGCTTTTATGATTATAACAAGGTGTAGTGTTTAAGAGTATGTGTTGAAAGAAATTAATTTCTTTATGCTACAATATTATCAAACACTTAAAGAGGAGTACCAATGACAGCACCATTAAATTATGATGAAATACCTATGCAGGAAAAGTTTATTATTATGGAAGAGTTATGGGAAAATATGTCTCATAATGCGGAAGATAATGGATTTAGTCCTGATTGGCATCTTGATGTTTTAGCTAACAGGGAAGAAAATATTAAAAACTCTAAGTCAAGTTTTAGTGATTTAGAAAGTGTAAAAGAAAGGTTACAAAAGTTAACCTAATGAAGATAAAGATCCTTGAAGAGGCTGAAAAGGATATAGCTATTGGCATGTCATTTTATGAATCTCAAAAAGATGGTCTTGGGAAGTATTTTCTAGATTCAATAGTATCTGACATAGAGTCTCTTCATATTTATGCGGGCATTCATATAGTCGTTGCTGATTACTTTAGACTTCTCTCAAAACGATTTCCTTTCTCCATATATTATAAAATCAATGATGACGTAATTTATATTTATGCAATATTAGATTGTAGACAGAACCCAAATAGGCTAGAAAAAAGATTATAAGTTTAAATAACTGAAATTCAAAAGAAAAAAATACCCCATCAATATACCCCAATTTTTTATAAAGTACTTAAAATAGGGGTTTGTTGCGTGAAATAAATGGGATTGCTAATCCCATATTTAACCTTTGTGATTCGTATAAAATAATTGTGTGATTTTATCTAAAAGTTGCTTGGAGTATTTATAAATCTCCATTTGTGCGAGTAATTTAAAAAAGGGCACTTCTTAGCGCGGTTCTTGAAGCTTTATCAACGAGAGTAAAAATCCTGTCTATTTCATCTTTTTTCTCTTTTTTCTTGTGACCTTTGACTTTGACAAATTCACAATCTAGAATATCACTCATTCTATAAAATTCTTTATAGAGTTCATGGTTTTTTATGAGCTTGTTAGTGTTTGACATGTAGTTATTGTTTTCTAAGCGGGCTCTTCTGTCATTCAAACCTATTATATTCTGGCAGTCTGTATAAATAATAATTTTGTAATCAGCCGAATCTATTTCACCTAAAGCCCACAGAAGGGTTTCTAACTCCAGTTTAGTCGATGAAGTATTTTCAAATTTTTTAGTTTTTACATGGTGCATCTGTGTAGAGCTTTGCAGTTGATCTCTATTGATAAATATGTATGCCCCATAACCTATGTTGTTCTTTGGATTTACACTTGCATCTGTAAATAAATAAAAAATCGGCTTGTTTATATCAAGGTACATGTTAGATATTTTTCCTTTACTAATGTTTTAATATTCTTCTTTTTTTCAAAAGTAAATAATGCCTGTATTTTACTTTGATTTTACACGCAGGAGTTAGTATTGTGCAAATAAAAT
>CALCGG010000211.1 GCA_937900945.1 uncultured Sulfurimonas sp.
ATACCCTCGACGAAGGAGGGAGCATCTGAACTGTTAAATTTATTTTTATTATATAAATTTCTAATGCATTCCAAGCATTCTTTTAAAGTAATAAAAATAATTGCACTTGGAGTATTTACCTCTATCATTATAGCTATAAGTTTCTATAAAAATCCAATAAAAAACATTGAGCCATTTAGTATACCAGATAAAATTATTCGTATTGTGAAAAATAAAGAATTTGAACAACACACTCTTGAACGATCAAATAATCTTTCTAAAATAAAAATAAAAATTGTCGACAAAAAAAACTTAATCTATGACAAAGTCATAGTAGTTATGGGAGAAAGCGTAAATAAACACCATATGTCAATTTATGACTATAAAATTAAGACAACCCCATTTTTGGCATCTCTTAAAAAATTAGATAAGCTGTATATATTTAACGCTATAGCACCTTCTAATCAGACAATGTATTCCGTGCCTATTAATTTAACGAAAGCTAATGTCCATAATTATTTAGACCTTTATTTACACTCTTACTCTATTCTAAGTGAATTTAAAGTTAATAACTACACAACATATTGGATATCCAATCAAGCTCGTGTTGGAAAATATGACTCAATCACATCAGCAATGGCTAATGAAGCAAATATTCAAATTTTTGCTAATTCAAAACATTCTGATGCTAAAACTGATGATGTAGTGCTTGATTATCTTGATAAATTCCATAAAAAACAAACAAAAGAAATGTATCTTGTTCACCTTATGGGGTCTCACTCATCGTACAACAAAAGATATACAGAAGATTTAAGTATATTTAAAAAAGCTCAAAATATAGATGAAGAATATGATAATAGTATTTATTACACTGATTACATATTAAGTCAGATATACAATAAATTTAAAGATGAAAAACTACTGTTAATATATTTATCTGATCATGGAGAAATAATCAATTCACAAAGACACGGACACGGTTTTTTGCCACCATACAAAGATGAATATGATGTTCCATTTGTTATATATAGTAGTATCAAAAACCCAAGACTTGATGAACTGTATAAAGAAAATAAAAAAGGTTATTTTAATTTAGAAAATTTTAATTACATTACTAACTATATCAGTGGTATTTCAGACGAAAACAACATATCATACTCGAGTAACATATTTGCATTAGAACCAAAAAATATATTTAATTACAATAACATTGAATTTTATAAATAAAAAGTCTAAAAAAATTCAAAAACTTTATTTGTAATGTAACCTTCAAATATGTGAATCAAAAACTATCCAGAATTTTTCAATAAGATTCGAATCAACTTTATAATGGTAAAACTGAAATATATACTCGTAGCTGTTAAAGAGCATGAATGATATCTTGTTTTATATTTTCAAACATTGCATCTCTCTTTTCTTTATCCTGCGAAATCATAAAATTCTTCTGCAGTTTTTCATCACCAATGCCTTTCCATCTTTTAGAACTTGCAAATAAACTATCAGCAAAAAATGTCATAGTTGGAGTTCCTACAAGTGAAGCAAAATGAAATGTACCAGTGGATGTACTTACGAAAAGTTTAAAATTACTTATAAGTTTGGCAAAGTATATCAATCCATCCAGAGAGAGATAAAAAACTACATTTTCACCCATGAGCCTGTTTTGCATCTCTTCGTATAGTTCCAACTCATCAGGTCCGAAGGTTAAAACTACTTGGTATTTTTTATGTTTGAGAACTTCTTTTATAAGAATTTCATACTCATCAAGATTCCAGTTTGCATCGCTGGAGCCTCCAAAACCTACATGGAAAGCTATTATCTCTTTTTCTATGTCGTTGTTTGCGCAAAAAACCTCATATATTTTTTGCGCATCTTGAAACTCTAAAAGCGGTTGTTTATATTCTAAATTTATATCAGAAAATAAAGCTTTTGTAAGTTCCAGATTATACTCAAACTCTGCCATTTTCACTTCACTGCGTCTTTGCTTGATTCTGTCAGTATAAAAAATTTGAGCTATTTTAGTTGCTGGAGCTATCCGTTTTGGAACTCTTGCTAAAAATTGGGCGAAGGCTACGCGAGTATTTGAAAATAGAGTTAAAGACACATCTATTTTGGCATTGCGCAATTTTTTAGCAAATTCAAAAATGGAGCTTTTTCCATCATCAACTATCACCTCATCAATAAAATTACATGACAAGGCTAAAGCTTCATTCAGAGGTGCTATACATGCGATGATTTTATTATCAGGATTATGATGTTTTAAAACATACATGGCAGGAAGAGCTGTTATAAAATCACCAAGCTTATCAGTGCGAACGACTAAAATATTCAATCAATTTACCTTTTGAACATAGACGAGATACTCTCTAATATCACTAAGTTTTGCTAGTACCTCTTCACATATAACTAAATAATCAATTTTTTCATAATCATGAGCTAAAAAATTTCTAAAAGATGCTATTTTTGCGAAATTATACGCAAATTCTTTTGGTAAAATATTATTCTCACCTAGAATATCAATAGCTTCATAATAGCTTTGCGGTGATTCTAAATTTTTATATTTTATAATCATCTCTGCTAAAGCTATTGAACCGTCACTTACTAAATAAAGGTAATGAAGCAAAGCACCCTCATAGATAGCATCATTTAAAAAACGACTTTTACAATCTTCTTTGTAGCTATCCAATAAATCAAGATAATAGTTTAATTTTTCTATTTTTTTTAAAATTCTATGCTGCATTTATCATTCTTTTAAACGCTTTATAGTCAAGTATATCATGCTCTTTTCTTAACTCATAATCTATACGTTTTTGGCTCTCTTTCAAAACAATTGCATCTTTAAAAATAGACTCTAATAGAAAGAGATTTTTCACATTATTTAAAATAACTAAGTCAACATCTTTTTTTAAAAGTTTTGAAAGTTCATAATTTAATTGTAATTGGGAATCTAAATCATTTTTATTTAAAAAAACAGCGATATCAACATCGCTTTTATCTTTTTGTGTTCCATTTGCATATGACCCAAAAAGATAGGCAAAATTAACATTGGCAAAAGTATCTAATTTTTCTTTCAATAAATCAATCATGTCAGATTATACCATCAATTTTTTCTCACTCTCATAAATGAAGCAAATTTCGGCTTTTTGTATTTTGTAAAGCCAAAATATTTGAATGTCACCATAGAGCCAATCGGTGGTGGATTTTTTCTCTGTTCATCGCTAAAACCGCTTCCTATATAAAATTTTACACCATCATCAAGCTCTACATGTAAGCTTCCCATCATCCCTTTAAACTTTCCACTTCCATCTTGATAGCCTATCACTTTACCTTCCATATCTTGTGCAAGTTTCATCTTCAAAATCGAACTGCTTCTTCCTTCAAAATACTCTTTTGAACCATCTTTTATAATAACGCCTTCGCCACCTTTGGCTATAACCCTCTTTAAAAATTCATCCAATTCTTCTTTTGTATTGCATACTTTTTGTTCTATAATCTGCACATGTGCAAGATTATTTTTACTGATAAAATCTTGTGCTTTTTGAAGTCTTGCTAAAAAATCTCCCTTTGCGTGTGGGACTTCAAATATCTTGTATTTTATTTGGGACCATTTTACTTCTGGACTTTCATCCAAAACGATTGACTGGATATTTTCAAAATCGCCTCGTTTACTCCAAAGCTCACCATCAAGTTCAAAAGAGGGAAAATTTTTAATAAATGAAGCAGGAGGATGGAAAATCTTGCCTTGTCTTGTGAGTAAATTTTTACCGTCCCAGTAAGCCCTGATGCCGTCAAGTTTTTCAGACATGACCCAGCCGGAAATATTTTGCTCTTTGTAAATCAGAGCTTTTTGTAGAGTTAAAGCATTTATATCTGCTAAAAATAAGAAAACTAGTACAAAAAGCTTGAACACGCTTACTTTACTCCGATTTGAAAATACTCAAACCCAAGTTCTTCCATTTTTATTTTTTTAAACTGATTTCTGCCATCAAAAAAGATAGGATTTTTGAGCAGTTTTATCATCTCATCAAAGTCAGGGCTTC
>CALCGG010000212.1 GCA_937900945.1 uncultured Sulfurimonas sp.
CCATATAAAAATTCAACTCCGGCTGAAATAATTGTAGATGAAGTTCATCATGAAGAGATAAAAGAATACACTCATATCTCTTATGCAGGTGTTAGCATGGAAGATGGGAAATTGTATGCCGATGGTGGTAGAGTTTTAGTTTGTGTCGGTCTTGGGGATAGCATCAAGCAAGCAAGAGATAGAGCTTACATGCGATGTGGGCAAGTTCATTTTGCCGGTAAAAAACTTCGCACAGACATAGCATATCAGGCACTTTAATAGATGAATGAAGAGATAGAAAACATTTTAGACCGCGAAGAGATAACTTTAGCAGATATAAAAAAAAGATCATTGGCATTTTTTATAGACGAAATGCTTTTATCTTTTTTACTGATCGTAGCTTTATGGGATTCTTTTACAAAAGCTGTAACAATGGAAGATATGATAAACCTGACTAACTCATTTGTTTTAGAATACATGTTTATGAAGATAGTCTATCAAGCTTTTTTTGTTATGCAATATGGTGCTACTATAGGCAAAATCATTATGAAAATAAGAGTGATAGAGATACGAACACTTACTAACCCCAGTGTTATTAGTTCGTTAAATAGAGCTATATTCCGTGTAATCAGTGAGATGTTTTTTTATCTTGGCTTTTTATGGGGAACGTTTGACAAGGCACGTCAAACATGGCATGACAAAACTGCGAAAACATTGGTAGTAAATGTTTAAATTTCTTTTTTTGTTAATAGCTGTACTATTGAATGCTTATGCAAATGATAAAGTAGAAATATATGCAGGTTCTATAGAATCTAAAGATAATATCGTCGAGGCTTCAGGCGGTGTCACCGTCATCTATAAAGATTATATTTTAAATGCCAAAAGAGCGGTTTATAATAAAAATAGCGAAGATCTGGAACTATTTGGAAGTGTAAACGCCGTTAGCGGAGCAGATTATAAACTTTTAGGTGAGAGGGCCAAGTTAAACTTAACAAACAAAGAAAGGACTTTTCAACCATTTTTCATGCTTGAAAAAAAATCCAATGTTTGGATTAGCGCTGATGAAGGTTATTCTAAAGATAAAGACACAAAAATTTCATCAGGTATTGTAAG
>CALCGG010000213.1 GCA_937900945.1 uncultured Sulfurimonas sp.
TCTACTAATATGGATACATTTATACTCTCATCATCTACTATTAAAATACTTTGTTTTTTCATCTTAATCCGCCAATAACATAGAGATATCACCAATCATTCTATCTGCTTTTTTATATTTATAGCCAAGAAGATAGGAGCTGAGCTCTTTTATTATCTTTTTCTCTACATGTAAAGCCAAAATCTCTTCTAAGAACACTATCTTCTCTTGAGTTATAGCTCTGAAATGTTTTATATCTTTTGACACCTCTTGCAAATATTCTCGCACATACTCTTTTTTATACTCTTTAACAGAAACTTTGTTACCCAATAAATCAAATTGAATTCGCAGATTTCTAACTGTCTCTTTTAGAAGCTCAATAAGTTTTGGTGTCAGCTCTTTTTTTATTTGCAACTCTTTTGTCTCATATATTTTTTTTGAGAGTTCATATATCTCTCCCAGTGAAATATTTCCACTTACACCTTTGAGTGAGTGCATAGCTATGCTAAACTCATCTGTCTCAATTTTAGATGTATCAAATATTTGCTGTGCATCTTGATACTCTTCACAAAAGGCTGTAAGAATCCGTTTAACTACTTTTGGTTTATTTCCAATTTTATGTTTCAACTCTTCTATATCTACTCCATAAAATTGTGTTTGTAAATCATCAGACTGTAGCTCTTTTTCTTCTTTTTTTAAAATCTCTGCATTATTTTTTTTTGGTTTGATAAATTGAAGTAAAGTACGAATCAACTCATCCTCATTTATAGGTTTTGCCAAGTGTGCAGACATTTCAGCTTCACTTGCTTTTACTATATCTTCCTGCATTACAGCAGCGCTCAGGGCAACTATTGGGATATTTTTATTTATTTTTTTGATATGTTTGCTTGCTTCAAATCCATCCATGATTGGCATCTGAAGATCCATTAAAATAAGGTCATACTTATTACCAGCTTCTATCATCTCAACCGCTTCTTTGCCATTGTTGGCTACTTCAACAGTTAGATTCAAATTTTCTAATACTCCAATGGCAACGGTTTGGTTGATCTTGTTATCTTCTACTAGCAGTATCCGCGCGCTTTTAATTAAATCGGTATTGAATTTTGGAGTCTCTGATTTTACAATTAATGTATTCTTTTTTTTATCAGTAGCTTTTTTAAAAGCGACACTAAAGAAAAATGTACTTCCCTCAGCCTCTTTACTCTCAACTGAAATTTCACCGCTCATCAGCTGAACAAGATGTTTAGATATAGAAAGACCAAGTCCTGTTCCACCATATTGGCGCGTTATTGAACTGTCTGCCTGAGTAAACTTTTTAAAGAGATTTTCTTGGACTTCTTTACTCATTCCCTTTCCACTGTCTTTTATAGAGAACTTTAATTTTTTATAGTATTTATCTTCATGTACCAGCTCAACTTTTATATCAATAGAGCCTTTGTCTGTGAACTTAATAGCATTACCAACTATGTTTGTAAGTATCTGAGTCAAACGAAGTGCATCTCCGACAAGCGTTAATTTATAATCACCAGCAATATTGAGCGACAAACCTTTTTTATTTGCTTGATATTCAAACAGATCTCTTATATTACTCATAACACTCTCAAGCCAAAACACACGATTCTCTAAATCTAATTTTCCAGCCTCCATTTTGGAGTAATCGAGTAGATCATTGATAATATGCAACAGTGCTTTTGAAGAGGTTCTTGCTTTTTCAAGGTAATCTCTTTGTTTCTCATCAAGGTTTGTTTTTAAGACCAGCTCAGTCAAACCTAAAACACCATTAAGTGGTGTTCTTATCTCATGTGACATATTTGCTAGAAATTCTGATTTAGATTTATTTGCTTTTTCGGCTTCTTCTCTGGCATGTTTAAGCCTATCTTCTACCACTCTACGCTCGGTAATATCTTCAATGGCCAATAAGATGATTCGTTCTTTTCCGCTTGCTTGTTCAATCTGTCTGGCGTTCAAAAGCATGATGCGTTTGCCGATGGTCGCAAAGTTGTGTTCAACCTCATAGTCTTCAAACGTGGTCTTTTGGGGAAGGATGGTTTCAAGAAGTTCCCGTAGTTTTGGGATATTCCACTGCTTATTTCCCAGATTATAGATTAGCTCTCCGACTGTATCCTCTGGCTTGACCTTGAAAAATTCATAGAAGGAGCGGCTGACGGTAACAACCCTGAGGTCTTGATCCAGAACTATTAATGGCTCACGAAT
>CALCGG010000214.1 GCA_937900945.1 uncultured Sulfurimonas sp.
AAGCGCATGGCGGAAGCGTTGAGCTTATGAATGGTGAAAGAAAAGGTTTTGAGATTAAACTTTCAAAATCATAAATTATAATAATGATACAATATATTTATGAAAAAAAAGAGTTTTGATGTTTATGTAGCGATTGGTTCCAGTGCTGGCGGTTTTGAAGCACTTTCTGAGCTTGTTGCATATCTGCCTGAGAAAACAGGTTTTTATTATTTTCTTGCACAGCATCATGCTCTTGGCGAAAAAAGTATTTTAGTAAATCTTTTAAACAGAAACAGTAAGATAGAAGTTGTTCTTGTCGAGCTTGGAATGGTGTTTAAACCTGATATATTGTATGTTCTTCCCCCTGAATTAAAAATACTCATCAAAAAAAATAAGCCGACAGCTGAAAAAGCTGACTTAACTTTACATGTACCTCTTCCAAACGCAGATTTACTCTTTAGTGAACTCAGCACGCTAAAAGACTCAAAAACAATCGCCATTTTACTCTCAGGGACAGGAACAGACGGCACAGAGGGAATGAGAGTTGTAAAAGAGAGCGGTGGCATTACGATGGGACAAGCTCCCGAGGAAGCGATGTTTGAGAGTATGCCAAAAAATGCTATTGAAGCAAATTTGGTTGATTATGTTCTAGATGTTCAGGACATAACCATGAAGCTTGCAAAACTATCATCAGTTTTTGCAGATGATACATACATAAGTGAAGAGATTCCCTTTGAGACAATAGTAAAGATTTTGTATAAAGAAAAACAGCTGGATTTGTTTCAATACAAAGAGGAGACAATCAACCGCCGTATACAAAAACGGATGGATATTTTAGGTTTTGATACTATAGTAGAGTATGTAATTTTTTTTAAAGATAACATGCAAGAGGTTGATATACTGGGTCAGGAAGTTCTCATCGGTGTGACAGAGTTTTTTCGTGGTATAGAAGCTTACGAAGCATTAAAAGAGCAGATAAAACAAAAGCTTATGCAAAAACCGGAGCATAGCGAATTTCGTATTTGGAGTGTTGCCTGTTCAAGTGGCGAAGAGGCGTATAGTCTTGCAATTTTAGTAAATGAAATTTGCCTAGAACTGAACAAAAAGTTTACTATTAAAATCTTTGCTTCAGATATAGATGATATTGCACTGGAGAAAGCTAGAATCGGTGAGTACAAAACAAGTGCTTTAGAACTTGTAAAAAAAGAATTGATTGAAAAATACTTTTCAAAAATTGAGTATGGATACAAAGTCGTAAAAACCCTTCGTGAGCAGATAGTGTTTGCGCATCACAATTTTTTAAATAATCCGCCGTTTATAAACATTGATTTGATTAGTTGCAGGAATGTTTTGATATACTTAAAGTCTAATACTCAGAGTGATGTTTTCTCTTTATTTCATTATTCGCTGAGTGAAAATGGACTCCTCTTTTTAGGCTCAAGTGAATCAACACTCAAGAGTCTTGAACTTTTTAGTACATTGGATAATAAATACAGAATTTATGAAAAAAAATATGACACAAAACAATCAAGCTTTCCAATGCAAGTGGTTAGTAAATACAGCAATATTTTATCAAAGAAAGGGGTACATAACATGCATAAGTTACCCAATACGAAAGAGATAGAAAAACATCTTCAAGAGGAGTTGTTTGAGTATTTCAGTAATGGCAGTTTAATAGTTGAGAGCAATTTCAATATAGTATATAAAAAAGGAAATATCCCATATTTACATTTTTCTGATGGTCTTTTGAGTTTAAATCTTTTTGACAATCTTGATAAATCATTGCATTATGATGTAAGAGCCGTGATAAACAAAGTGCAGCTCTCAAACATGAGAGAGATAAGTAAATTTATTCAGCTGGAATCTTCACAACATGAGAAATTTGTTCAGGTAATCGCTCAACCTTTTGCTATCGAGACATTTAAACCGATGATTTTAATCAATTTTCAAGAGATTAGTGCGGAGGAGCTTATTTTAAACGGGACAATGCTGCCCTCTTTTGATGAAAATAGCGTGATATCTACTCTCTCTTCACAAGTGGAACGTGCACGTGCTGATATGCAAAACATATCTGATGAGCTGATTTTTTCAAAGCAAAATATGGCGATGATGAACGAAGAGCTTCAAGACTCAAATGAAAAATTGTAATCCACCGTAGAGGAGCTTGAAACATCAAATGAAGAGTTGCAATCTTCAAACGAAGAGCTTCAGGTTTCTCTCACTTCAAACAGAGACCTTCAAAATAAACTCTCCCTTATTTTAGAATCTTCTATGAATGGAGTCCTCGGTCTGGACATGCATGCCCGCCACACTTTTGTCAATGACTCAGCCGCAAAAATGCTCGGATATTCTGCTGAGTATCTCATAGGTAAAGACAGTCATAGAATGTGGCATCACACAAAAGCTGACGGCTCATACTATTCGGAAAATGAGTGTCCGATTGTAGGTGTTTTGGAAGAGGGGAAATCAGGCAGGGGAGAAGATCTGTTTTGGCGCAAAGACGGGACTTCTTTTCCTGTAGAACTTGTACGAAGCCCAATTATCGAAGATGGAAAAATCACCGGAGCAGTTCTAGCTTTCCATGACATCAGTGAGAAAAAAGCACTTGAGACACAAGCTAAAAATGAGCATGAACAGATGCTTGAGTATTTTGATATGTCTGGAATCATTATGATAGTCTTAGACAAAGAAGCGAAGATAGTTAGTGTTAATGATGCAGGAGCTAAACTTCTTGGTTTAAGTAAAAATAAACTTGTCGGTCTTGATTGGTTTGATAATTTTATCGACACTAAAATCGAACATGAGGTTAGAGAAATATTCAATACTATGATAAATAACGCCACGGTAAGTGTCTCAAACCATGTAAATAAAACCTATGATATAGATAAAAATGAGTATTTGATTTCTTGGAGCAATAGCAAATTTAAAGATGAAAATGGGGAAATGATTGGTGTCATTTCAACCGGAATAAATATAACAAATGAACAAGTTTTAGTAGATGAACTTTACAAAGCCAATATAAAATTTGAACAGACATTTAAAGCTGCACAAGTAGGGATTGCTCATGTTGGGCTTGAGGGCTCATGGATTAATGTGAATGATTATTTGTGCAGATTGGTAGGTTATACTAAAGAGGAGTTGTTAAAGCTTACATTTCAAGAGATTACTCATAAAGATGATTTAGAATTAGATTTAAAATATGTAAATATGCTTTTAGATGGAAGTTTAGATACATATCACATAGAGAAGCGATATATTTGTAAAAACGGAAATATTATCTGGATTCATCTCTCAGTCGTTTTAATGAGAGACAGTTTGAATCAGCCGGAATACTTTATCTTGATTATTCAGGATATTTCACAGATAAAAATGCTTATGTTTGAGTTAGAAGCTAAAAAGAATGAGTTTGAAAATATTATCCGTTTTGCTCCTAATCCTATCATGATTTATGCTGAAGACGGTACTGTGATTATGATAAATGAAGCATTTAGCGGGTTGAGCGGATATACTTTAAAAGATATACCTACTATTAAAAAATGGAATGAAAATGTAGTGGGCGTTAAAAATCTTATGGATAAAGAGATGATAGAAAATATTTTTAGAGATAATGTGAGTGTAGATGTAGGACAGATAAAAGTTATTTCAAAAGATGCTCAAGAATTGATTTGGATACGCTCTTTAGCACCTCTTGGAAATATTTACAATGGCAAAAGGGTGATTATTTATTCTGCTACTGATATAACTAAAATGCAGGAAAATGAGGAAATGATGCTTGCTCAGTCCCGTCAAGCCGCCATGGGAGATATGATTGGGA
>CALCGG010000215.1 GCA_937900945.1 uncultured Sulfurimonas sp.
CTATTGCAGTACGACCTTCACCGGCTGTTGTAAATACTTGACCATTAGCGTCTGAATAAAGTTGTGTTCCACTTGCCGAAGCAACTGTACCAAGGGTTAAAGCAGTGATAGCTGATAAAACGATTTTTCTCATTTGTTGATTTCCTTTTTTTGTTTGGAGAATTATAAAATGGTTTGGTTACATAAAGATTACAAAGTATTTATATAAAAATTGCTTATATAATTATATTCGGAACATTTTTTAGAGTTACATGTTAAGGGAGATACGATCCTCACATGTCAAGGGTTGAGAATCGTATTTAGGAAGGAATAGAATGAATTTATAGCGTGAAAATAGAGATAGGTTTCTTACAGTTTGCAAGAAACCTATCTTAATTATTTAATATTAGTTGCCCAATATTCTCTAATCGTATTTTTAGTAGCTTCTGGAAGTGCAACATAACCTAATTTCTTAGCTGAAGCGTCTCCTGATTTGAAAGCATAGTCAAAAAACTTAAGAATTTTTTTGTTCATCTCTGGTTTTTCTACCGGAAGTAAAATAAATGTTGCAGCAACGATTGGGTATGAAGTATCACCCGGTTGTAATGCCAACATTGCATAGAAATTATCTTCTTTAGTCCAGCTTGCATATTTTGCAGCAGCTTTGAAGTTTTCATCTGTAGCTTTTACCCATTTACCGCTTGCAGTTGCAAGAACAGCAGCTGAGAAATGATTTTGTTCTTTAAATGCGCTTTCTACATAACCGATAGAGTTTGGAGTTTGTTTGATAAGACTAGAAACACCCTCGTTACCTTTTCCGCCGATACCAACAGCCCAGTTAATAGCCTTGCCTATTCCGTATGTGTTTTTCCAGCTCTCTGAGCTTCCGCTTAGGTAATAAGTAAAGTTATAAGTTGTACCTGAGCCGTCTGAACGGTGAGCAACTACGATTTTTTCGTTTGGAAGTTTTAAGTCTTTGTTATCAGCTACGATTGCAGCATCATTCCACATAGTGATTTTACCGGCAAAAATGTCAGCAACAACGCTGTTCTTAAGTTTTAGTGTCTCATCTGCGATACCAGCAACATTAAATACAACTACGATAGAACCGATTACTGCCGGAAACTGTATAAGCTTAGCTTCTGCTAATTGTTTTGTAGTAAGCGGAGCATCTGTTGCACCAAAATCTACGATTCTTTCTGTGATTTGTTTAATACCGCCGCCTGAACCGATTGATTGGTAATTGATAACATTCTTAGTGTCTTTCTTGTAGTTATACGCCCAATCGTAATAAAGTGGAGCTGGGAAAGATGCACCCGCACCATTGATTTTATCACCTGCAAATGATGAAGTCAGAGTAACAGCAGCGATTAACGCAACAGAAGCGATTTGTTTTAACATTTTGTATCCTTATGTAGTTTTTAAGATACGAAATTATAAAACGCCTATGTTACAGATAGATTACAAGTAAAACACTATAGTAAACAACGCTAATTTAACGATTATTTAAGCGAAAACTGAAAGTTTTTCTCCATTTCAATGGCTTCATCTCGTCCAAAAACGATAATGTCCTTATCTACAACAATATCTTTATCTTTAATTTTATCCGGGTAATCTACATAATTTAATATATGTTTTATACAATTGATTCTGGCTTTTTTCTTATCGTCGCTTTTTACAATTGTCCAAGGTGCAACTTCGGTATGAGTAGCACTTAACATCATAAACTTTGCAAGTGAGTACTCGTTCCATAATTTTTGTGACTCTTTATCTACCGGAGATAATTTGTACTGTTTTAGAGGATCATTCTCTCTTTCATTAAACCTTCTAGCCTGTTCTTCTTTAGATACTGAAAAGTAAAATTTGAATATTTTTATATTTTCATCAACAATCATGTCTTCAAATTCAGGTGCATCTTTTAAAAATTTATGGTGCTCTCTCTCTGTACAAAATCCCATAACAGGTTCAACCATAGATCTGTTATACCAACTTCTGTCAAACATCACTATCTCACCTGCACTTGGCAAATGTTTTACATATCTTTGAAAATACCATTGTGATCTTTCGATGTCACTTGGTTTTTCCAATGCCACTACTCTTGCACCCCTTGGATTAAGGTGTTCCGTGATTCTTTTGATAGTCCCACCTTTTCCGGCAGCATCACGACCTTCAAAAATCATTAAAATTTTAAGACCTTGATCTTTGACATGATTTTGAAATTTTAAAAGTTCAACCTGTAATCTAGCCAACTCTTTTTCATAAGCTACAGTCTCTTTTTTAACCCAAATCTGCATTTTATCTTTTCTACTTTTGACCTTTGACTTCTTTTTTACTGTCTCATTCTTTGTAGTATTTTTTTTCATGTGTATTCCTTTTTTTTGCTTATTAACCTATAAACTTACCGCTACTCGCTATTTGTGCGTCCATTATCTCAACTTCTCTAGCACCGGAAATCACTATCGCTGGGTCTAAAGCATAATTAAGACTAGCATCTCTGCCTTCGTAATCTATCGACTTTAAAATCACTTTTAACGATTCAAGCCTTGCTTTTTGTTTATCTTTTGATCTGATAATAGTCCAAGGAGCATTGTGAGAATGAGTCTGCTTTATCATATTGTATTTTGTATTTGTAAAATCATCCCATTTCTCTTGAGCCTGCAAGTCTATCTCACTTAGTTTCCACTGTCTGAGAGGGTCATTTTTTCGTCGCTCAAATCTTCTAGCTTGTTCATCTTTTGTAACACTGAAATATAATTTTATGATTATAATACCTTGACGAGAGAGGTCATTTTCAAACCCTTTAACTCCATTCATAAAATCTTCATACTCTTTTTGTGTACAAAAATTAAATACAGATTCAACCATAGCTCGATTATACCAACTTCTGTCAAAAAGAACTATTTCGCCGCCTCTTGGAAAATGCTGTATATATTTTTGGTAGAACCATTGTGTTTTTTGTTCTTGTGTTGGCTTGCCAAGAGCAACTACCCGATAATGTTTTTCATCCATATATCTAGTAACTCGTCTTATTGTTCCACCTTTACCGGCTGCATCACGACCTTCAAAAAGAATTATCATTTTCTGGTCTGTATTTTCAAGATGTTTTTGAAGTTTTATTAGCTCAGCTTGATAAGGCTTTAACTTTTGTTCATCATCTCGTTTTTGTTCAGCTTTATTTAAAGACTTCTTACTTTCTTTTGACTTTTTATATATCTTTATCAACTCATCTAATGAGACAACATCGCCATCTATTTCAAATGAATTTTGAGTATTTTCTTCCATATTAATTACCTTTTTTTTTATTTCTTTTTAGGATAGAGCTTATACAAGATCTCTTTGCCTTTTTTTATCTCCAAAGAAACAATTTCAAATTCTTCCTCCAATTCTTTTTTTTCTTTTTTTGCTGAAGATTCTTTTAGCTTTTTTTTAATATCACTTTTTCTTTCATTTAGCTTCTTTATAAGATCTTTTAAAGATCTTTTCTTGCCCTCAATTTTATAGTCTCCCAGCCCTAAATAGTTTGTGACACTTTTAATAAATTTCTTAATCTTCATGCATTATCCTTTGTATGTAATATCGATTGAATGTCGTCAGGACTCATGGACATCTCTTCATTTAAATTGTTACTAGCTCTGGCAACACTGGCAAATGTAATTTCTGCCATAGCTATAAGATTTTTACTGATATCATAAGCATACGCACTGTCATTCATGAGTGATGTTGCCATCTCGTTTGTAACCAGACCTTGTCTAATAAGCTTATCCAGCGTACCATTTGCCAAAATATCATATTTTTCAGTATGTACTTTTGCTTTTGCAAGTAAGAGTAAGATTACATCATCTTCATCGGTAGTTGCAATGATGTTTATATTTCTTAAAAGCTCAGCCAAACCTCTTCTAAGAGTGTTATACTCCTCTTTTATATGTTCATTGGTACTATTCGCATATTTCACTAAATTTTTTTGAAGATGTTTCGTATCTTTAACAGCCTCTACCAAATCTCTATTTGCAAGCTTTAATCTATATAGAATCTCTATATCGCCTGGTGCCATTTGTGACTGCGCCTTTGTAGCGAAATCTATAATTTGACCATAGATCCCTTTTATTTTGTTATTATAAAACTCATCAATGTTTATGGCACTTTGACTGTAGGAATCTTTTATGACTTCGTCTAAAGACATAGACGAAATGATGTTCGTTCGTTTGATATTTAAGCCATGTGTGATAATCTCAAATGCATTGTCATAGAGATGTTTAGTCTCTCTAACTATAGCTGCCATAGAAGTTGCAGGAAGTTCTAATACGGAATCATTCAGGTATCTGGCACTATCAAAACCTGCAACTGATTTTGAGACATCTGTCTTAAGTACCGATTCAAGAAAAGTCACAAGTTTATCTATAAACGGGACCATGACAACAACACCTATCACATTAAAGATAGTATGAAAAACTGCTAATTTTAAACTGTAATCATCATTTGCTATCCCAACTATATTAGAGAAAAAATCAACTGAAGACATGATTTGGTGCATGAATATTATAGCAATCAGACCAGTGACTACATTAAAAATCAAATGTGCTCCGGCTAATTGTTTCCCTACTATGTTTGAGCTCATAGCCCCTATAATTGCAGTAATTGTTGTACCCACATTTGCACCTATCGCAAGTGCCAATGCATTTTCATAACTGATCTGCCCCGCAGCTAGTGCGGTTATGATAAGTACCAAAGTAGCATGTGAAGACTGCATGACAACCGTTGCGAAGATGCCGATACCTGTAAATATAAAGAGCCCTTTTAATCCTCCGACCGCATAACTTGATAAATCTATAGCACTTTTAAATGCTTCAAACCCATCTTTCATGTAGTGGATTCCAAGAAACAAAAATCCAAGACCTGCAAGAATATAACCCATCCCTTTGAGAGATTTTGATTTTTGAAAAATCAGGATAACACCAAATACAAGCATAGGCATAGCATAGGAAGCTATGTTCACCTTAAGACCAAAACCTGCAACAAGCCATGCTCCGGTTGTTGTACCGATATTTGCTCCAAAGACTATCCCTATCCCCTGAGAAAGGCCAATCAACCCTGCTCCTAAAAATGAGATTGTTAATACTGATACTAAAGAACTAGACTGCATAAAAGTGGTTGTAATCACACCAAAGGCGATACTTTTATAAAGCTTGTCCGTAGATTTTTGTAAAATCCTTTCCAATGTTCCGCCAGAAAAACTTTTGAATCCCTCTTCAAGAGATAGCATACCGAATAAAAAGATAGCAACTCCAGCCGCTATTTCCTTAAAATCCGGACTTATCCAAAATCCATAAGCCAATACTGCTAATATCGTAGGTAATAATATATTTTTTAACACTTAGCCAACACTCCTTTTACTATTATTTTGTTCATCATTAAATTACGATGCCTCTTATCATAAAATATATTAGAGCAGAGAGTACAGCGGCCGCTGGAACAGTAATGAGCCAAGCAGCAATAATTCTTTTAATTGCATCTCTTTTAACATATTTCACTTTTTCTGCACTTTTCAACTGCTTTTTAGAACTTTTTATTTTATCTTCTTCAACATCGATCATCTTATATAATTCAACAATTCTTTCGTAGTCTTCTTTTTGTTTGTCTTGTTTAGCTTCCAATGTTTTGCGTTCACTCTCAAATGCTCTTAAAGACTCTTTCTCATTATGAAGCGTTTCTTGCTCATTTGTTATTGTTCTTTTCATATTGCTCGGTTCAAGATACTCTCTTAAAAAACCAACTCCAAAAATACCACCAATCGCTATATGCGTTGAAGATACAGGAAGCCCTAATTGAGAAGCTATAATAACAGTAATAGAAGCTGCCATGGCAACTGAAAATGCTCTCATCTGGTCAAGTTCAGTTATTTCACCACCGACAGTTTTAATAAGCTTAGGTCCGTACAGCGCAAGTCCAAGAGCAATACCAAGAGCTCCAACTGCCATGACCCAAAGAGGGATACCTGCTTTAGCAGAGATACCGCCGCTTACTACTGCATCATTAATCGCAGCTAATGGTCCGATAGCATTCGCAACATCATTCGCCCCATGCGCAAAACTCAGCAGAGCGGCTGCAAAGATGAGAGGAACAGTAAAAAGAAGATTAACGCCGGCTCTGGTATTTTCAATTTTATCCTTTTTTTTACTAACACTTCTTTTACCAAGGAGATAAACGATTACGGCAATAATAAACCCAAAGGTTGCTGCAATCATAAAAGATGGTTTTTTCTCATCTGGTAGAAAAACTAAAACATCTACTATTAAAGGCCAAATCTGCTTTAAACCTTTGAGAGTTAAATAGGTAATGAAAGCCCATGCCATAATCGCCACAAAGACAGGTACCCATTTCATTGCAGCCTCGGCTTTATTTTCTCTGTAAATAATTGTTTTTTTGATTGCAAAAAGGAAAGCTGCTGCTATGATCCCCCCTAACACTGGAGATATAACCCATGAAGCTGCGATTGCACCCATGGTCCCCCATGCGACAATCGAAAACCCAGCCGCTGCGATGCCTGCACCCATGACACCGCCGACAATTGAGTGTGTTGTTGATACTGGCGCTTTAACAGCGGTTGCAAAGTTCAACCATGTAGCTGCCGCCAAAAGCGCAGACATCATGGCCCAAATAAAAGAATTTGTATTACCGCCAAAAGCATTTATATCGATAATCCCTTTTTTGATTGTTTGTACAACCTCTCCACCTGCTATAAATGCACCGCCAGCTTCAAAAATGGCGGCGATTATAATAGCGCCTCCCATGGTTAAAGCTTTTGAACCGACAGCTGGACCAACATTGTTTGCAACATCATTTGCACCTATGTTCATAGCCATGTATGCGCCAAATACAGCAGCAATAGCCAAAAACATATTATTTGGCACGCCTCCTGAACTCAAAAAACTGTAAACCAGTACAGCAACCATGAAAAAGAGTGAAAAACCAAGTCTCATAAAATCAATCCCGCTACTCTTTAAAGCCTCTTTTTCCATTTTCTTCACTGCGAGAATTTCCATTGAACCATCCCTTTTTTTATTACATGTAAGTACATGTAAGGAGTCTACTACTCTTATAGTTAAGAAACTCTTTAATTCA
>CALCGG010000216.1 GCA_937900945.1 uncultured Sulfurimonas sp.
TGCTCTATTGAATCTCCAATAGCTAAAGCAAAGTCGCCAATAAAAGTACCAACTTCGATTTTTATCTTTTCAAATTCAGCATTAGTCGCAATATCAGCTTTTGGAGCGTTTACTTCTGTAGATATTTTTGTCCTAGCTACATCATATAGTGCCTCTACTTTATCTCTATTTGCAACATAAGCCAATAAATCAGACTTAGTATTTAATACAGTAGACAACTCATAGCCAACTGTTTTATGAGCATAGTGAAGACTTGCTACTATTCCAGTAGCATCTATTCCAAATTTCTTTATGCTTTCTGAGAAGTCTAAAAAAGCATTTGCGGTATTTATCATTGCAGTGTAATTATTTTTTGAGTAATCTACTTCTCTATATCCGCCAACAACATCACCTATCTGATTTGCATAAGTTGAAATATCAAACTCATATTGTGTTCTTGCTTGAGATATTGAATATTTAGATGCACTTCCATTCTTCTCTATTTTTTCAAGTAATGATATTTGTGTATCAAATTTTTCAAGTAATGGCTCATATTGATTTTCTAAATCTGTTTGTCTATTTTCTACGTTTTGTTTTTCAATAGCTGCATAGTCCGGACTGCTACTACCACCGCCTCCACCACCACTAACACCAAGAGAACTCAATATTGATATGCCTGTTGCTAAAGTTGAAGCCATAGCTGCTATATTATAAGGAAATGGAAGTTTTGACTGTTCAGCAACCCCAAGTGCCAAACTTGTTAAAGATAATGCCGCCTGCGCTGTCTGTAACACCTTAGCTGATTGACTTCCATCTTCTGCAAGGTTAGACATAGCACCGGCAAGATTTCCAAATAGTGATATTTGGTTCTCTAAGTGCTTGCCTTTGTCTTTCTCTGTTACATTATTTTCTTTACTGTATTTATTAAACTCTTCTTGCTCTTTTGAAATACTCTTAAAAGCTTTTCCAACATTTGACAAATCTTTTGCTTGCCCACGCAAGCCCTGAGTCCATTCATCAGACCCTATTCCTTCGTATGATTTCTGCTCTTTAGTAGCTTTTGATATTTCCTTATTCCAAGTGCTGAAGAATTTTTGCATCTGTTCATCATCAAATATTCCTTGAACAGCATCATACATCTCTAAGTATTTAGCATTTATTTTATCTATATCACTTGTCATTAATGCAGTAGCTTGCTCTTGAAGTGTCTTTTGATTCTCATAGAACATTTTAACATGAGCATC
>CALCGG010000217.1 GCA_937900945.1 uncultured Sulfurimonas sp.
ACTACTTTTTCGTTTCATTCTAAATTTTATCAAATAATTTATTTATTTCGCTTGTCTCTTATTCTTATCATCAGTTGAGTTTTTCTTTCTCCAGAGTATTCCATATCAAATAAATCCAAGGCCTTGATAAGGTCGCCCATCTTTTTAAACCCATAGTTAACTTGTGAGAAAGAAGAGTTTTTTCTTATGTACATAGATACATCTTTAACATCTGTCCACCCTTGCTCATCAGCAGTTATTTCAACACCTTGCTTGATTAAATTGATAAGCTTAAAGTCTTTTCTTATATCATAGTTGTTTCCAACATATTTAGTAACAGCTTCTGTCACAGCATGATGATTGTTGCTTTTAGAGAGATCTTCTTTTGTCTCATCATTTTTTAAACTGCTTAATTTTTCAACATAAATGAATTGAGAACATGCATTTACAAATGCCATAGGAGTTTTTGACTCTCCGTATCCATAAACAGTTAATCCGTCAGAGAGTATTCTTGTAACAATAGGAGTAAAATCACTATCGCTTGTTATGAGAACAATAGCTTCAAGCTCTTTAGTATAAAGAATATCCATAATATCGATTATCATAGCAATATCAGTCGCATTTTTCCCTTTTGTGTAGGCAAATTGCTGAATAGGTTTAATATTATAATCTTGTAAAATATTTTCCCAACCGTAAAGTTTTTTGTCTTTCCAATCTCCATAAGCCCTTCTGATATTTACAGTTCCATACTGCGATAAATCATCGAATATACTTTCTATATATTTAGCACTTACATTATCACAATCTATAAACATTGCTATGTTATTTTGATGCTGCTTTTTCATTCAAATTCCTAATTTAACTCATTTTTTTAAATAATCATACATGGGCAATATTGTACACAAAATATAAAGAGAATGAGAGAAAGCTTGACATTTATTATGTCGCCTGTTTATTAATACATACTATACTTTTATCATGAAAATCGTAATTTATATTATATATATCATTTTAATCACTAACTTAAATGCTTCTGCTACAGATGAGCAGAGAAAGCTGTTTGAAGAAAACTGTAATGATGGCAAATCAATCTCTTGTTACAATATGGGACTTATGTATGAGCATGGAGACGGTGTGGATAAAGATAATGAGAAGGCTTTATCTTTTTACATAAAAGCCTGTGATAAAAACTATTTTACAAGTTGCTCTAAAGCTGCTGTTTTATACGAAGAGGGTCAAGGTATAAAGAAAGATATGAAAGAAGCTTTCAAGCTTTATACAAAAGCTTGTGGAGGTGAAGATGGATTTGGATGCCATAATCTCGCTGTTTATTATTCAAAAAAAGAAACACAAGCTATGAAAAATATCTCCCTAGGCTTATATGATAAAGCCTGTGATAATGGTTATGCTCCATCATGCATATATCTTGGGCGAATGTATAGAGATTCAAAATCATTAACACATGACTATCAAATGGCTAAAGAAAAGTTTAATTTAGCCTGTGAAGCAAATAATTATTTGGGTTGTAAGGAATTAAGAATATTGGAAGAATCAGGTTACTAAACATGTTAGTCTCTTAGTTTCTTTATAAAAAAATCCTCCATTAAATTATGTTTCATAATTACACGACATAATAATTTAAATTAAATCTTATAATGTTTTTTATAAAAATCAACTATAACTATAGTATAAACGTACTTCTTGCATTATACTAGATTATAATGTTCACATATCTAAAAATACACATCGGAGAACAAGTGAAAAAAACAATTAAATTAGCAGTGGTAGCTGCATTAGCTTTAGGTGCAACTTCTGCATTTGCAACAAATGGTGCAACAATGATAGGATATGGTGCGAAATCAATGGGTATGGGTGGTACTGGTATCGGTATTAGTCATGGTGCTGAGTCTTCACTAACAAATCCAGCACTTATAACGTCAGTAAATGATTTTGAAGTATCTTTTGGCGGAACTTTATTTATGCCGGATATTGAGACTTCAATGGATTTAACCGGTACACGTACTTCAGATACAAGTGATTCCAATATTTTTATGATTCCAACAGTATCTCTTGCTTCTAAAATTAATGATAATTTCTATGCAGGTATCGGTATGTGGGGAACAGGCGGTTTAGGTGTAGACTATCGTAATAATACCAGTGGTAACTTTATGAATATGGTTACAGCTTTACAGCTTATGCAATTTGGTGTGCCTTTAACTTATACAGCAAATAATTTTAGTATTGGTATTACGCCAATTCTCCAATATGGTTCTTTAGATATTAATTATGATCAGGATGGGAATAAATCAAATGGTGTGACTGGCTCTGGGGTAAAATCAGACTTGGAATTTGGTTATAACATAGGTGCAGCTTATGAAACAAACGGCATCACAATCGGTGCTGTTTATAAATCTGAAATAGAGATGAAATATGATGGTGTGATGAGTACAGCTATTAATCCTATGTCAGCAGGTACATATACAAACAATACTCTTTCTTCACCGGCTGAATATGGTGTTGGTGTTAGTTATACTAACAGTGGGCACAGCATAGCGGTAGACTATAAAAATATTGCTTGGTCAGATGCTGAAGGCTTTAAAGATTTCCAATGGGAAGATCAAGATGTGATTTCAATTGGTTATGAATATTCAACTGACGGTTGGGCTGCACGTTGTGGTTATCAATATGCCGAATCTGCTGTACAAAATCAAACTTATAGTGGCGTGAATAGTTCAGGCCTTACAGCACCAATTGTTAATACGTTCAATTTACTAGCTTTCCCTGGTACTGCTGAAACTCATATTACTCTTGGCGGTACATATAACTTTAATGATAAACTATCTCTTGACTTAGCATATGTCATGGCTCCTAAAACAGAAAAAACATATACGGGGATGGGTATTGGTACTATTACAACGGAGCACTCTGAAAAAAGCCTCAGCTTCCAAATCAACTACGCTCTTTAAGAAATTTCTTTTTTAATTCTACAATGCCGTCCAACTTGGACGGCATACCTTACTGAACAGCTTTATCCCATCTTTTTAAAAACTCAATTCTACTATGTTTTACGCAACCAAGTCTCTGCTTATACTCCATATGCGGATGACCTAAGTTCCAAAATTCAAAACCATTATTTTCTAGATATTTTGATAACAAAACAAGTTGCAGAGTTCCGTAGTTGGCATACTTGTTTTCTCTTGAGCTAAAACCACTGAGACTTGTATATGTTTTTCCTATAATATAGCCAACTTCGCCTGCAATCAATTCATTTGATGTTTTACAAACCAGTTCAATGGAGATAATCTTAAAACCTCTTTTTTCATCACTGCTTACATGTAGGTTTTTTAATAGCTCCACATAGTCTTCTTTGAGCCAATTGTATTTATGTTGACTAGAAAACTTCTCAAGCACCTCATTAAATCTACTGTTTATACTAAACTCATAACTACTTTCATCCATAAGTTTTTTTACTTTTTTGGATATATGAAGATTTTTAAAATCTAATATTGCG
>CALCGG010000218.1 GCA_937900945.1 uncultured Sulfurimonas sp.
CTTCTTTGTCTGCAACACTGTTATATCCAGCATAGCCATCAGTTTGCATGTAGCCTGTAAATCCATCAAACAAAAATTCCGCTGTAGTAGCTGAACGATTGACGGAGTAGTGCATTAATACTATTGGATGTTTATCAGTTGATGCTTTTAACCAAATATAGGATTTACTTTTAGCTGTTTTATCTTTTTCGTTTAAAACTTGAAGAGTCGTTTCGTCTGCTTGTATATATCCACTTTGCATTTGAATGGTTGAGAGTTTGTCTATAAGTGGCTTTAACCTAAGCTCAGAGGTTTTAATCATCCAGTTCGAAAAAGTAGTTGCTGTAAAGTTCACTCCAAATCTTTTCTTGTAGATTTTCACTTGTCTATCAAGTGGAAGTGCATCTTCAAACTTCTGTACAGCTATTGTTGCTAAAAAAGATGCTGTTACTTGATGTCTTGGCAATACTTGTGGAGTTAAAGAAGATGTTTTAACGGCTTCGCCACATTTATTGATACATGCATAGACAAATCTTACATTGTCTATCACGCTAAAAGAGGCAGGGATAATATCGTACTGGTGTGAAACTATCTCTTTGATGCATTTCATTCCACAGCCACAACTGCACACTTTTTCTTCTTCACTCATATCATGTTCTACTCTTACATGTGGTAGTGATTCTGGAGGAGAAGTTCTGCTGCCCCTTTTCTTACGAGTATAGCTAATATTTTCAGTCTCTTTTTCTTCTACTATTTCAATATCAGAAGTGACCTCTTCAAACAGAGATGGTTGATTGCTAGGAAACTTTTCAGATGAAGAAGCAAATTTTTGACGAAGCATATAATCAACTTTTTCTTTTAAATCGGCAATCTCTTTAGCCTGCTTATCAATTGTTTCGAGTTGATTATTCATTATCTCAAGTAAGGCTTCTGTTGTAACTACTGATTCTTTCATGGGGAAATTTTAGCGGTTTTAAGTGTAAAAGTAGGTATAAAAAATAGAGTAAAACTCCCAATTTATGGAGGTTTAATGTTGGGTTATAAAGTCAGTAATTTTGCAGATGTCAAGATGGGGTTTACTTGGTGCTTAC
>CALCGG010000219.1 GCA_937900945.1 uncultured Sulfurimonas sp.
AAAGTGGCATTATAGTATAATCGCTTAAATCTTTCGTTTAAAAGGAATAAAATTGAGCAAAAAAGTAGTTTTAGTCATTACTGATGGCATTGGTTTTAGTGCTAAAACTGAAAACAATGCATTTTATAATGCGCAAAAGCCGACTTACGATACATTATTTAAAGAAGTTCCCCACTCTTTAATAGAAACTTTTGGACTTAGTGTTGGACTTCCTGAGGGACAGATGGGGAACTCTGAAGTTGGTCACATGTGTATAGGAAGCGGCAGAGTTTTGTATCAGGATTTGGTCAAAATTTCTTTAGCCATTTCTGAGCAGACTTTAGAAAGTAACGAAGTGTTGCAAAACCTTTTTAAATCTTCAAATAGACTGCACCTAATAGGGCTTATGAGTGATGGCGGAGTGCACTCACATGTAGACCATTTTATGGCTCTAGCAGATATTGCAGCCAAAAACGGCAAAGAGGTTTTTTTACATCTGATAACAGATGGCAGGGATGTGTCACCGACTTCAGCACAAAAATATCTTAAGCAAGTTGAACATCACTTAAATGATAAGGTAAAAATAGCTACTATATCGGGCCGTTTTTATAGTATGGACCGAGATAATCGCTGGGAAAGAATTCAGCGGGCTTATGAAGCGATAGTAAATGCAACTCCAAAAAGCAACTTTGATCCTGCGGGTTATATTGGTTCATCTTATGCGTTAGGCGAGACGGATGAGTTTGTTGAACCCGCAGCTTTTGAAGACTACGATGGCATGTCAGATGGGGACAGTGTGCTTACTATAAACTATAGAAGTGACAGAATGAGAGAAATGGTTACAGCCCTTGGCGATGATAAATTTACTGGATTCCTAAAGAAACATGTAAAAGTTAATCTTGCTACAATAACCGAGTATGATAAAAGTTTTAAATATCCGGTTCTCTTTAGAAAAGATAGTCCAAAAAATACCTTGGCAGAAGTTATTTCAGCAAAAGGTTTAAGACAACTTCACACCGCGGAGACTGAAAAGTATGCACATGTCACGTTTTTTTTAAATGGTGGGATTGATGAACCTTATGCAAACGAAACAAGAGTTTTAATTCCTTCTCCAAATGTTAGGACTTATGATGAAAAGCCTGAAATGAGTGCAGAGGAAGTTGGAGAAGCTGTTTTAAAAGCTATGGATGATGCGTATGATTTTGTTGTTGTAAACTTCGCAAACGGTGATATGGTAGGTCATACCGGAGATTTTGAGGCAGCAAAAAAAGCTGTAACAGCTGTGGATGCTGAACTTGGAAAAATAGTAAAAAAAGCAAAAGAAAATGATTATTCGCTGATTATTACATCAGATCATGGCAATTGTGAAGAGATGAAAGATGATGACGGAAATGTTTTAACAAACCACACTGTTGGCAGAGTCTGGTGTTTTGTAATGGCTGATGGTGTAGATAAAGTTAAAGCAGGTGGCTTAAATAATATAGCTCCAACAGTCTTAAAACTCATGGAAATAGAGATTCCATCCGAAATGGATCAGGCTCTAATTTAAATAAAAATAAGGATGTATGTACAATGAAATTCAGTGGAAAGAATGTTTTAGTTACAGGTGCAAGCCGTGGTATTGGTGCAGAGATTGCAAAAGTTTTAGCAGGGTATGGTCTTAAAGTCTGGGTTAACTACAGAAGTGGAGCAGTCGAAGCTGATGCTGTAAAAGAGGCTATAGAGACTGCGGGTGGAAATGCGGCGGTTATCGGTTTTGATGTAAGTGATGAAGCTGCATTTGTAGATGCAATTAAAACTATAGTAGACAGTGACGGTGAGCTTTCATATCTTGTAAACAATGCAGGTATTACAAATGATAAACTTGCCCTCAGAATGAAGAATGAAGATTTTATGAGTGTTATAAATGCAAATTTAACATCTGCTTTTATTGGCTGTCGTGAAGCTATGAAAGTTATGAGAAAAAAGAAGTTTGGTTCAGTTGTAAATATAGCTTCAATAGTAGGCGAAACTGGAAACGCCGGACAAACAAACTATGCTGCCAGTAAAGGCGGAGTTATTGCCATGAGCAAGAGTTTTGCTATTGAAGCAGCAACAAGCGGAATCCGTTATAATACAATAACTCCCGGCTTTATAGCGACAGAAATGACAGACGCATTAAGTGATGAGATTAAATCTTCTTTTACTTCTAAAATTCCAATGAATAGGTTTGGAAATGCTGCAGAAGTTGCAGAAGCTACGGCTTTTTTACTCTCAGATCATTCAAGTTATATTACAGGAGAAACCCTGAAGGTTAACGGTGGAATGAACATGGCGTAAAAGATTTTCTTATAAATATAAGAAAATTAAATATTTAAAGTTTTCATTTTGGCATTTTTATTTTATTTAAGCTAAATGTGCTACAATTACAAGATTTTATACTTAAACATAGGAGCTATAATGGCACTTTTAGACGATATCAAAGAAGTAGTAGTTGAGCAATTAAGCGTCAACGCAGACGAAGTAAAAGAAGATTCAAAGTTTGTTGAAGACTTAGGTGCTGATAGCCTTGATGTAGTTGAATTAGTAATGGCATTAGAAGAGAAATTCGATATCGAAATTCCTGATGATGAAGCAGAGAAAATTCAAACTGTTAGAGATGTAGTTACTTATATAGAAAGTAAATAGTTAGAAAATATTCTACTGAGTGTAGGCACTCGGTAGTATAATATTTTTAGTAGTTAATTAGTAGTTAATTTCTAAAAGTATTTTATATATTATAGTATTATGGAGAACATTGAATGAGAAGAGTTGTAGTTACTGGCATAGGCATGATAAACTCAGTGGGAAATGATAAAGAGAGTTCTTTTAAAGCAATTTGTGAGGGTGAATGTGGAATAGACACTATTACTATCTTTGACCCGGAAGCTTATAGTGTTAGAATCGCAGGCGAAGTGAAGAATTTTGATCCTGAAACTGTAATGGCACCTAAAGAAGTTAAAAAAGCGGATAGATTCATTCATCTAGGCCTTAAAGCTGCTCAAGAAGCGATGGAAGATGCTAACTTCACAGAAGAAGTGGATATGGATAGATTCGGCGTGAGTGCCGGTTCTGGAATCGGCGGTCTTCCTACAATTGAAAAAAATTCCATAATCATAGAAACAAAAGGTCCTAAAAGAATTTCCCCATTTTTTATCCCATCAGCACTTGTAAATATGCTTGGTGGTTTTGTGTCAATCGCGCATGGAACAAAAGGGCCAAACGTATCGAGCGTAACTGCATGTGCTGCCGGTACGCATGCTATAAGTGATGCTATGAAAACCATTATGTGTAATGGCGCAGAGCGAATGTTGGTAGTCTCTGCTGAATCAGCAATTACAGGTGCTGGCATCGGTGGTTTTGCAGCTATGAAAGCACTTTCAACAAGAAACGATGATCCTAAAACCTCTTCTCGTCCTTTTGATGCAGACAGAGATGGTTTCGTTATGGGCGAGGGTGCAGCAGCACTTGTACTTGAAGAATATGAAGTGGCACGGGCTCGCGGGGCAAGAATATATGGTGAAATTATTGGTTTTGGTGAAAGCGGAGATGCAAGTCATATCACAACACCTAGTCTAGATGGTCCATTTCGTGCTATGCAGGCAGCTTATAAAATGGCAGGTGAGCCTAAGCTTGATTATGTGAATGCACATGGTACAAGTACTGCGATTAACGATAAAAATGAAACGGCAGCTGTAAAAGAGTTGCTTGGAGGAAAAGAAAACTGTCCTCCAATGAGTTCAATTAAGGGCCAAATAGGACATTGTCTTGGTGCAGCTGGCGGAATAGAAGCAGTTACATGTCTTATGGCTATGCGTGATGGAATCATCCCTCCAACTATTAACTATGTGACTCCTGATGAAAACTGTGATTTAGATATAGTTCCAAATAAAGCAAGAAAGGCAGAACTAAATGTAGTTATGAGTAACTCTTTTGGTTTTGGCGGAACTAACGGCGTTGTTATTTTTAAGAAAATTTAAAGTTTAAGGATTTAGTTTGGCAATTTATTTAGACTTTGAAAAAAAAATAAAAACGATTGAAGAAGATATCATATCTGCACAGGTTCGCCATGATGAACAAGCAGAAGCAATACATAAACAATCATTAGATAAAGAAGTTGCAAAAACTTTTAAAAATTTATCCGACTTTCAAAAACTTCAGCTTGCTCGTCATCAAGATAGACCTTATGCTCTTGATTATATAAACTTGCTTATGCGTGATAAATATGAGATTCATGGTGATCGACATTTTGGTGATGATGCGGCTATAATCTGCTATATGGGCTATATCGGCGATGAAAAAGTTATGGTAATCGGTGAGCAAAAAGGTCGCGGTACAAAGAATAAACTCAAAAGAAACTTTGGTATGCCACATCCTGAAGGCTACCGAAAAGCTTTGCGCGCCGCAAAACTTGCTGAAAAATTTAATCTTCCTCTTTTGATGCTTATAGATACTCCTGGTGCATATCCTGGACTTGGTGCAGAGGAGAGAAATCAGAGTGAAGCAATTGCAAGAAATTTACTTGAACTTTCTCAGCTTGATACCCAAACTATCTCAATAGTGATTGGTGAAGGTGGAAGTGGCGGCGCTTTAGCAATTGGTGTAGCTGATAGACTTGCTATGATGAGATATTCAGTGTTTAGTGTTATTTCACCTGAAGGGTGTTCTGCTATTCTCTGGAACGATCCGGCAAAAGTAGAAACGGCAACAAATGCACTTAAAATTACTGGTCAAGATTTAAAAGAATTAAATCTGATAGATGATGTTATAGACGAGCCTCTTATTGGTGCACACAGAGATAAAGACGGCGCAGCTAAAGCTATCGCTGATTATTTTTTAACAGAACTTGCCTCACTTCGCGCAATGTCTAGTGAAGACAGAATGAATGCTAGATATGAAAAACTTATTGGTGTCGGTGCTTATTCAGAGTAGGTTCTACTCTGAAATTTCTTCTTTTTCCTTTTCTTCTTTTTCCTCTTGTAAAGGATCGAACTTTGGTCTCTTTAATCTTTTACCCTCTTTGGAAAATTTTATAAGGTCTTCCGCATTGTTAAGACTTTCAGTACACTTCTCTAAGGATAATTTAAAAAGTCCATAAGTTGTAATAACATCGCTCATAGCTCTGTGATGTTTTGCATCTGGGTTTAAATTAAAACTATCATTTAAATACGATAGTGCATAACGATAAGATTCAACTGTTCTCTCAGCCAATGCTATAGAACAAAGGCTCCTATTTAAAAGAGGCTCCAGCCCAACTTTCCTCAGCATAGCAGATATAAATTTATAATCAAACTTAACATCATGAGCTACGAAGATATCATCTGCCAAGAAGATTTTAAAAGCATAAAGCACATCTTTTAAACTAGGTGCATTGATAGTGTCTTCAGCTGTTATCCCTGTAATCATCGTAATGTGCTCATTGATACTATTGCACTTGACCAGTGATTCAAATCTATCAATAATAATCCCATTTTTCACTTTAAGCGCTGCTATTTCTATAATCTGATGTTTATCAGGTTTTGAGCCATTCGTTTCAATATCTACAATGCAAAATTCTGCTTCATCTAAGGGAATAAATTTTGTATCAAAGTAAAAATATCCTTTGTGCTTGATAATATTTAAGCCTTGTGCTTTCCAGATCTCTAAGGATAAGTCTAAGCTTTCATCTATTTGTTCTTTTAGAGATTCTAAAGATAAACCACTTGATGATAATCTTGATATGCTTTTGGCATCTAAAGCAAAATCATGACTTAGCATTTTTAATAAACTCCATAACTTTTTCTGAATCTTTTTTCCCATGGGATATTTCGACGCCACTGCTTACATCAACAGCGTAAAACCCATACTCTTTAAGTGCAGATACATTTATTGGGTTGAGTCCGCCTGCTAAAATTATTTTAGAACAATCCACATCTTTAAACCATTCAATATTTAATCTTTTTCCAGCTCCGCCATAAGCTTCAGAATAGGCATCAACAAGTCTATATTCATCACTATATCTTAAAATATCGTTCGCCTCTTTTGCTCTGATTACTTTTATGAAGGGAACAGTTAACTCGTCATAAAATTCAGGGTTTACATCAAAATGTATCTGTGCTAAAGTTGCACCTGTCGCATTACATGTAGAGTTTATAGTTTGAGTATCTACATTTACAAAGAGGGCTACTTTTTCTACAAAAGGGGGGAGTTCTTTTATAATTGCTTTGGCTTGCGGAATCGTGATGTATCTAGGCGATTTTTCATAAAATACAAATCCTAAGGCATCTGCACCTGCTTCAATAGCAGTCATTGCATCTTCATAGGAGGTTATTCCGCAAATTTTTACTTTCATTTCAGACTCTCTATAGCCTCTTTTTTATTTGCATGATTAAAAACATAACTTCCGGCAACGACAATATCAACTCCAGCATCTTTGAGTAATCTGATATTTTTATCACTAACTCCGCCATCTACCTCTATGAGACAGTTTGGATTAATTCTGTTTCTCATCTCATTTAGTTTTTTTGCTTTAGGTATGACTGTTTCTATAAAACTCTGTCCGCCAAATCCGGGATTTACACTCATTAAAAGTACCATATCCAAGTCTTGAAGTAAGTATTCCAAAGATTCAGGAGCTGTGTGAGGGTTTAAAACTATTGCAGGTCTTATCCCGAGTGAACGGATCTTTTGGATAAGTCGGTGAGGATTTTTTTCTTCTTCAATATGAAAAGAGATATATTCAGGTTTGAGCGGAGCAAAAAGATCAACAAAAAAAGTATTGTTCTCAACCATCAAGTGAATATCTAAAGGTTTTGTAGCACACTTTGCTATTGCGGAAACCACAACAGGCCCAATGGTAAGGTTTGGGACAAAATGCCCATCCATTACATCAACATGTACTAAATCACAACCTGCGTCGCAAATTGCTTCAACATCTCTTTGTAGATTTCCAAAATCTGCGGATAAAACACTAGGGGCTACAAGCATAAAAACACCTTTATTTTTAAAGTATGGCATTCTAGCATTATGCTATTTAGAAGATGCTTTTATCTTGTTAAGAAAAATAAAAATTTATCATTATTGAATTCTAACTCTACCTGAACACCTTTTCTGTTAGCTGTAATTTCCAATAAAGAATCTATATCGCTGTAAGTTCTAGGTAGAGTAATATTGACAGATATCCCCTCATCTGCTAAAAGTGTTTTTACTTTTCCCCCAATAATATTTACGAGTTCAGAGAGTGAGTCCAACACCAGTTCTAAATCATCAGTTTGTTCCCCAATAAGTAGCTCGCAGGCTTTTTTAGCTATTTCTTGCGGAAAAACCAATATAATCATTCCATCCATATCACCGTAAAAACCTATAGAACTTGCAATTTTATCTGCCTTGTCCGGTATCTCAATAGCGTGTACTTGAGCATATTTTTTTACAGCTTGAGAATTTGTCATCATCTCTATAGTTAAAACAGTTGCATCAATAAATCTTGGTAATTCAGAAACGGTAAGTTTGTTTATTACTCTTTTATTCTTGAGAGCAGCAGGACTGCTTCCCCCAAGTTCTTTAAGTAACTCTTTGTCATGCAGAATATCATCCATTTGATTAAAAAACATAATTCCTGCATCTTCAAGTGTTTCTTTAAATGTTAATGGTGTTTTCTCAAAGGTAAGACCGGCAAAACATATAGTGGCATTATATTCCGCAGCAGAACTCGCAAGTCTGGAAAAAAAGTTTAATGCATGAATATTCATAGCAACCACTTTATATGCATCAAATATGAATAGTCTAAAGCCTACATTTAAGGAGTTGTTATGGTACGCAATATTGAATGTGTTTGCTAGTTCAGCATCTAAAAATGATGAAATAGTATAAATTATTGCATTTCCTGTTACTCTGGTTGCAATTTTTTGTCCCATTTGTCCCAGATAAGTATCACTTATCATAATGTCATACGCTTTTTCATTTGCACTTTTTTCTAAAAAATCACTATAATTTGGCGAGATTATAGGGTTGTGGCCATTATCATGGAGTTCAATAGCCATGGCGGCTCTTTGAGATTTATCTTCGCTGTATAGCAGTACTGTTTTACTTTTATTTTTTAAAGTTGAAGCAAACAGTCCTGCAATTTCTTGTGTTTTAAAGAGTGAAAAAGTTACTTCATCTTGATAAAACTTTATAATTGTTTCGTACTTTTTTTTGTCATAATCGCAAAATCCAACTGTGATACGATTTTTGGCACGAACTTTTGTAAACATTTTTACAAAAGCATCTAAGCCGTTACGGTTAAAAAATATAACTTTTTTAAGAGATACTAAAACCATATCTACTTTAAGTGCAATGGTTGCTTCTATATCGTCAATACTTAGGAATGAACTGGCGCAATTACCATCCAAAAAACCTTGAGGATTAAATATAGCTATGCTGTCTCTTACTGTGGCTCTCATTGTTGATTTTCCATATTTATAAGATTTGAAAATTCTTCATATATATCTGTCACATAGTCTATTTGAAAATCTATAAAGTCATTTAATCCGGCTTCTACGGTCTGGGGTTGCGATAGTTCAAAAAAAAGTAAAAGATGCATCCATTTTCCAAGTTTGTTGATGAGTTCATCATTGGATGGTTTTATTCCTGAAGAAGCTTGTATGATTTTTGAGACTTTTTCCGGCATTTCCCATTTTGTTCCAATTTGCTCACATAAATCAAATAAATCAACACCGCAAAGTCGTGTTAGTATTGTGTTGTAATCAAGAGCTTTTACACTTTTAAGGAGCTTGACATCATCTATATGTTCGTTGAAGAGCGCTTCTGAAACTATAATACTTGCAGGAAGCAATGTAATCGCATTTTGAATATCATCATCTTTAATATTTAGGTGATTCAGTATTTTTTGCCATTTAATTGATAAATTATCCTGTAGCGAGTGAAAGATTATGCTATTTAATTTAAAAAGAATCCATTTATTCGGGGAAAGCAAAGTCATCATATAATTGTAAACTGTTTGCTTCGAGCCTGATACTCCCAATATTCCAAATATTTGTGAGATTTCACTCACTTCATTTCTGAATCCATATATTGGTCTATTTACAATGTTTTTAAGATATGCCTTTAATGCTAAATCTGTTTCAGCGATTTTGGCTGCTTTTGTTAATTCACCAATATTTAGGAACATTAACGTATCTTTTAAAGCCTTTGGCGCAGGTGGAATTTTGTCTATATAACTATCTATTTTTTCTTTTGTAATCATAAATAAAACCCCGAAGTTTGTAAACTTTATTACGATATATTCTAGCTTTAATAGTATAAGATAGATATAAATTTGATAATAATTTTGGCTTAAGTTGAAGTTTTGCTTCGACTTGGTATACTTCGCAACTTTAAAAACCTAAGATAAGGAAGCTGATATGGCAAGAAGATGTGCTATTAGTGGCAAAGGCCCAATGAGCGGAAACAATGTTTCTCATGCAAAAAATAGAACAAAGCGTCGTTTTTTATTAAACTTAAGAGCAGTTCGTATTACACTAGAAGATGGTACTACAAAAAAGATTAAAATTTCTGCTAGAGAATTACGAACACTTAAGAAAAATTCGTAGTTAAATAAGGAATAAACTTGAATCTTTTATCAAGGATTCGTCACTTTATTCATTGGGAGTCTGCTCCCAAACCTGATTCAAAACTTCTACCCGAACTCTACCCTCAACTTAAAGCATTTCGCCTTCCATTAATTTTAACAGTATTAACCATGCTCGTTGGCACAATTGGCTATGTAATTATTGATGATTTTTCATTAATGGATGCCATATATCAAACAGGTATTACATTCACAACGGTTGGATTTGGAGAGATAGCACCTATCTCGCAGGCCGGTAGAATTTTTACTATTACTCTTGTTATATCCGGATTTGCAGTTTTTACCAGTGCAGTGGGTATATTGGTCGCAGAATTAAATCGTGGAAATATAATCGCCATTTTAAAGGAACGAAGAATGTTGTATAAAATCGCACGCTTGAAAAAACATTTTGTTGTTTGTTATCATAATGAATATACCATAGAAGTAACAAAGCAATTGCGAGAAAATCATATACCTTTTGTTGTGATTGACCCAAGAGCTGAGATACATGAGTGGGCCATTGAGCATAAGTATCCTTCATATTTACAAGCAGAGCCACACGCTGAGTTAACAATGCTTAAGGCTCATTTAGGGTCTGCAAAAGGACTTATAACATTGTCTGGTTCTATTCCGGACAATATTGCTATTATTGCTTCGGTCAGGTTGTTTGAAAAAGAGCACTTTTTACCAAGACCGTATTATGTAATCTCTTCGGCGGACAGTATGAGTGATGTTGAAAAGTTGAAAAAACTGGGAGCCAATACAGTTGTTTCTCCGACAAAACTCACAGCTCAAAGAGTCAGTGCTATGGCAGTTCGTCCTGATATGGAAAATTTACTTGAAGAGTTTTTGTATAAAAGTGACAATCCTTTAGATATGGAAGAGATTGAAGTTCCAAAATACAGCTGGGCAGTTCTTAAAAAACTAAAAGAGACACATATACGACAGATTACTAACACATCTATAGTTGGAATCACAAAAAAAGACGGCAAGTTTATAGCTATGCCAAAAGGTGATGTTTTAGTGACAAGCGAGTGCAAGCTCCTTGTTATTGGAACGAGAAACTCTATCAATATCACAAGAGGCCTACTAAGAAGAAGAGAAAAGCCGAAGGAACTTAAGTTTGTATAATATTATTCAACTCTCTAGCGGAGTATGTGCAAGTGAAGGATTTTTTGCAGATGGTGTAAGTGCCGGATTGAAGCCAAACGGTGCAAACGATATGGCATTTATTTACAGTGAAGATGAGTGTGAAATCGCCTCAATATTTACTACAAATAAGATGACTGCAGCTCCTATTAGGCACTTTAGAGCAAAGGGTGAGTTTAAAACTAACTTTGTTATGATAAATGCAAAAAATGCAAATGCTATGACAGGAACAAAAGGGATAGCGGATATTGATGAGATTTTAAATGCGCTGACAGCTCTACATGTAGAGATAATAAATCCGGTTATGAGTTCGACAGGTGTAATCGGTGTTAGAATTCCTAAAGAAAAAATTATCAATGGAACGAAACTTTTTAACCTAAATACTAAGAATCCTCACGGGGCTGCCAAGGCTATTATGACAACTGATAGCTTTTCTAAAGAGATAGCTTTTAAAGTTGAACTAGAAGATGGAAGTAGTTTTAACATAGGGGCTATGGCAAAAGGCGCCGGGATGATAAATCCTGCGATGGCAACAATGCTTTGTTTTATCACTACTGACGCTAGAGCGAGCAAGCAAGTTATGCAAGAGATTTTGGATGAGGCTATCAAAACTACATTTAACGCCGCAAGTGTAGATGGTGATACTTCTACAAATGATACTGTTATGGTTTTAAGCAATGGCAAAAGCGGAGCATTTAATAAAGAAGCTTTTAAAGATGCACTTCATAAAATCATGCTTTTTTTAGCCAAAGAGATGGTAAGAGACGGTGAAGGTGCAACGAAACTAGTGACTTATCATGTAACAGGGGCAAAGAATGATGCAGAGGCTCAGAAGGTCGCAAAAGCACTTTCAGATTCTCTTCTTGTAAAAACTGCACTTTATGGTGAAGATCCAAACTGGGGCCGTATCGCTTCGACGGTTGGCGCTAGTGGAGTAGAAGCTTATGAAGAAACACTGAGTATATCTTTTGATGAACTTTGTGTATATGATAAAGGTGAGCTTCTTTTCAATGACGCCATGGAAGAAAAAGCTGCAAAAGTAATGAAACAAAATCAATTCACAATTTCGTGTGATTTAGGTATTTCAGATGGAAGTTTTACTTCTTATGGTTGTGATTTGGGACATGAGTATGTAAGGATAAATGCAGACTACAGGAGCTAAGAGCTCGAATCTGCATTTAGGTAAAAGGTGTATAATTAGTTTAAAATATCTTTTGCTATTTTGAACTGGTTTGCAGTCATTAAATGAATCTTTGGATGAAGCTCTTTTAAGTCTTCAAAAAGTTTTTTACTGAGTTCAAATCCAACTTTATACTCTTCCTCCACTCCTCTTGCATTGGCTACTCTAAGCGCCTCTATCCAACTGTTAGGCACATTAATACCTGGAACATGTGCTGAAAGAAACTGGGCAGTTCTTAACTTTGTAATTGGAAATATTCCAAAAATTAGTTTAGCATTTTTTTGTTCAGGACAACACTCTTTGTTTGCATTTTCATTTAGTTCCAAAAGTAGTTTTGCATTTTCTAAGTCATAAACAGGTTGAGTAATAATTCCAATCGCGCCATGTTTTATCTTTTTTTGCATTTTCTTTTGAAGTGTTTTTGGATTTTTAGCATAAGAGTTAACAACTGCAAGTGGATAAATCTGTTTAGGTTGAACAGATAAAGGCTTTCCCGCATAATCCATGCCGGAATTGTAGGCTGAGATAATGTCTAGCAACAGTGAACTGTCTGCTTCAAAAACACCCTTTGCATGTGGCTGATCAGATATAGTTGCAGGATCACCGGTAAGTGCCAAAATAGCTCTAACATCAACTTCATTTGCACCCAGAAGGTCTGATTGAAGAGCGATTTTATTTCTATCTCTCATACTCATGGTCGCGATTACCGGCTTGTTAAATTTATCTTGTAACATTTTTGCAGCAAAAAGAGCATTGTATTTTAGTTTTGCGAGAGGGTTGTCTGTGGTTGAAAATCCATCTACCAGTTTGTCTAGTCCTAATTCTTCAATTTTTTCTATTATTGGAGAAAAAATGGGTGAATGGCCTGGGGTAGTTTCCAGCGTTATATAAGTGCCATTGTTTAGTTTATCTATGAGTTTATCAAACAAAAAAAAGTCCTAAGTTGGGTATAATTCCTGCATTATAACAAAAGAGAGTATTTTATATGTTGAAATTAGCTGTATTTGATTTTGATTCTACACTTATGGATGGTGAAACTATTGATTTTTTTGCCGAGGAACTTGGTCTTGGTGAAGAAGTAAGTTACATAACCGAAGAAGCCATGTCAGGAAGAATCGATTTTTTTGAATCCCTTCAGAAAAGAGTAGGGCTTCTAAAAGGACTTGATTTTTCAGTAGTTGAGAAAATAAGTCACAACCTTCCATATATGCCGGGTGCAAAAGAAACTATTGCCGAGTTGAAAAAAAGAGGGATGACTGTAGTCTGTTTTAGCGGCGGTTTTAGAACTGCTACCACTTATGCAAAAGATATCTTAGGGTATGATGCTGATTTTTCAAATGGCTTACATGTAAAAGATGGAAAGCTTACGGGTCTAGTCGGCGGGGATATGATGTTTAACTATTCAAAGGGTGACATGTTGGTGAGACTTCAAAGTTTGCTTGGCGTGAGTGAAGAAGAAACTTTAGTGTGTGGAGATGGAGCAAATGACTTGAGTATGTTTGCACATGCCGGGACAAGAGTTGCATTTTGTGCAAGAGAAATTTTAAAAAAAGAAGCAAATATAGTTATAGAAACTAAAGATTTGACTCAAATATTGGAGAAGATATAAATGTTAGAAAATAGTGTATGGAAACAATACAACAAAGAAAATAGTTTTAGAGAAAAACTTAGTGAATTTTGCAGTATTAATAGTGTTGATTTAATAGAAGATGACAAAGAGTTATATGCGGCCATGAAAGCTAAACTTACTAAAAAAGAGTTAAAGCTTTTTGCTATGGATAGTGCAGGCTTAAATGATGAAAAAATAAAGACTGAATTTTCTTTCAATGATGATGATTTGCAAAAAGCAAAATTCAAGCTGTACAAAAAATTAAAACAAGATAAAACCCGTTTGGCTTTTAAATCGTCATCAGATATAAGCGACTCTTAGTCGTTTATATCTTTATTTTGCATTTAAAATAATTTTAAACGCAACTCTTCGGGAAAGTTCTTGATCCTCCGTTTTATTTATCATAATTTTTTTAGAATAGCTGAAACCGCTTCCTTTGAGTATTTCCACAAGCCAATTTTGTGCATCTTGATTTTGAATTTGGAACATGTAGCTCAGTGTAGAATAGGCTCGATTCATTGACAATTTTGCATTCTTGAGGTATCTCATTGTAAATTTTGCTCCGCCCCATTCACTTGATGTATGCCCATTTAATTCTAGTGTGTTAACAATGTCTTTATTTGCATGTAAGAAAGGGATAAGCTTGTTAGAAAAGCTTGTTAAGAACATTTGCTGCGCAGGTGTTAAGATATATTTTCCAACTTTAAAATATAAAGATGAGTCTATAATCTCAATCGTCAAATCTTCTTTGATGACAAGTTTTTTGGCATTTATCTCATCTTGAAATAACTTGAGCAGTTCATTATAAAAATCTCTCGCTTTTTCTGATGTCGGCAACATTTTGTTTGATGTTTGGAGCATTGTTTTTGATATTTGAGCCATTGTTGCATCACGATTGAGTTTAACTATCCACATGTTGGATTCTTGTGAATTATTATCAGTGTGTATGCCGGCTGCAGCTACTTGAGAATTATGCAATATTGTCAGTGCATTAAACATATCAAAATTCTCTTCCCCGTAATGCTCTTGATTTAATAAAGATAGTTCATTATTCAGCACCATGACTAACGCGTCAGTGTTATAGGTGTCATTTACATAACCAACACCCATGAGCGTGCCATCTGAAAATTCTTTTATATCTTTGAGCCCACTTGAATATTTGGTATCAATATTTCTGTCGATGATAATATTATTTTGCAGATCAAACTTGACGAGTCTAATCTGATCCTTATGTAACTCATTTTCTTGGGATAGTGACATTAAAAAATTATTATCTTTTAATTTTATGATTCTATAGGGAGTAACTAAAGTTTCTGATTTGTAATGCTGAAGCCAAATTTTGTCTCCACTTTCTGAAGTTCGCATAAGTGTGATATTTTTGTATATTTCGTATTTCGTTATGCTTAAAACAATGATTGAGCCATCATCAGCCTCTGCTGCATCTACCCCTTGATCATCGTATTGTGTTCCATATTTTTTGCTCCATAGTTTTGTACCGTCTTTTGAAAATCTTGTTAAATATATATCGTTTAATCCGAGCCCGGTTTCAAACAGCGTGTCATGTGCAGATCTTGAAGTTGTAGATGAACCAACAGCTAAAACACCGCCATCACTCAGTTGGAGAAGTTTACTCATCTTGTCTTGCGTGGCAGTTCCGAATATTTTTGTAAAAAGAGTATTTCCATTTGAATCCAATTTTAATATTATAAGTGAGCCATCAAGAGTATAGCCCCCAATCAAATAACCATTAGAAGGCGTTTTGAGAATACTTACAGCTTTATTTACTCTTGATAGGTTTGTTGTTTTATTGAGAACTATATCTGCAGCATTATTTACTTTTACAAGAGATATTTGCGAGCCGTTTTTACTAGATACATTTTTGAGATATTCAAATGGATCTGTATAGGAAGTACCTGAAGATGCTGATGAGGTCTCATAGTTTTTACTGAACCCGACAGCACTGATGTCTCTATCATAATCTTGCGTTATATCAAACAAAGCATCATTGAATGGCTTATTTATTATTATAGAAAAGTCAGACGATTTTGCATATAAAGAGGTGAATAATAGGAAGAAAATTAAAATAGAGTTCATGTGCATACTTTTTACTTTCTATAGCAAAAAATATTCCTAATATTATTTGATAAAGTTTATGAAGTACTCAACTCTGTCAAAATTATCATTCATTAGACTTATTTTGTAATGATTTAGGAATAATGATTATAAATTCAACTCCTCTCTCCGTATTTACCGCTTTTATGGTTCCATACATATGTTTCTCAATGATTGCCTTAGACATATACAGTCCAAGCCCTGTCCCGCCAGATTCTCCTTTTGTTGTAAAATAAGGTTCAAAAATAGTATCAATTATCTCGACTGGTATTTTAAAACCATTATTATATATTGTGATATTAATATTCTCGTCCAGCTCTTTAACTATAATATTAATATTTCTTTCTTCTTTTTTATCTTTTAAAATATCTTTAGCATTTGATAATATATTGATAATCACCTGTGTCAATTCACTTTTATATGTTTGGATAGTAATCGTAGAATCACAATCAATGGCAATGTTTATTTCATTGTCATATAAAGCTGGACCTATGATTTTAACTACGTCTGCGAGAATATTATTCACACTGTCTGTTTCCAAAGTTTTAGAGTGCTGAAAGAAGTTTCTAAAATCATCAATGGTATGGGACATATATTGCGTTTGTTCATTTATAGTATTTAACTCTTTAACAGCACTAGTTTTATTTAAATTATCCAACGCTATATCTAATAAAAGGTTATTTGCCGCCATAGACACAACAGTGAGCGGTTGACGCCACTGGTGCGCAATCATACTTATCATCTCACCCATTGCTGCTTGGCGTGATTGCACTATCATGAGCTCTTCTTGCTCTCTTAACTTAAGTTCAATCTCTTTACGTTTTGTGATATCAATTATTACAGCCAAAAATTCTTGATTATTAAAAGTGTTTAAAAGCTGTATGTGAACTTCAACCGGATAAGTAGTTCCATCTTTACGGAGATGGAGAGTCTCAAAAATCATTTGTGATGTTTTTTGTTCTACAAGCTCTTTCATTACTTGATTAAATGATGCATAAGTGTACTCAGGTTTGATATCATATGGATGCATGTTTTTAAGTTCTTCAAGTGAATATTGTAGATTTTTTAGAGCTCCATTGTTCACATAAGTAAACATAAATGTATTTTTATCAAATACATAAAATTCATTGTTACTTGAATCAATTAAATCAAGTAGTTTTCGCTCTTTTTGTTCGGCTAGTTTATTCTCCGTTATATCTTGAAATGTACCAACGATTTTCAGAGGCTGTCCATTTTGATCATTGAGTCTAATGCCTCTACAATCTACCCAGCAAGTCTCTCCATCTTTTGGACGTTTTACTCTATACTCCATATGATGTGATTTTCCATCTTTAATCGCGCCCATCAAAGATGCCTCAAGTGCAGGCCAATCCTCAGGGTAAACAATCGTTGAAAGAAATTCTGGACCAACAGCAGTATGAGCATCAATACCTGCAATATCTCTAATTTCGTCTGACCAGTACGCGTTCATACTCTTAATATCTAAAGACCAGTTTCCAATTTTGGCTATCTCTTGGGCTTGCAATAATTGTTTTTCACGCTCTTCTAGTAAAAGGTTTTTCTCTTGGAGTATTTTTTGATTTTCTTTTGCTTGCGTAATATCATGAAATACACCGAGCATACAATCCTTACCATCTAGTTCTATTTTTTCTGTAGCTATGTCAACATACAAAATAGAACCATCTTTTCTAAGTAATGGAACGTCAGTTGCAGAAATAATCTCTCTATTTTTTTGTCGTTCAAACTCTTTAAAAATGGATGCTAATGACTCTTTTGGGTGAATATCC
>CALCGG010000220.1 GCA_937900945.1 uncultured Sulfurimonas sp.
GCCAGCCCAAGCCTTGCGCAGTTATGCCATGATTATCTATAGCAGATGTATAAAACTTTTCACTGTCAATGCGCGGCATAAGTCTCCTTTTGTAAGCAGTATTATATTAGAAAAAGATTCATTTTAATAAAGCTGTAATTTTTAGTTAGTGTGATAAAATCATAATTCTTAATTTGATATTATTGAGGAAAGTGATATGGGTTTTTTAATGAAAATTTTATTTTATTTTATTTTATCTTCCTTTTTTACAATTCTCAGTGCGCAAAGCAGTAATTTTAAAACGGTTGCTTTTGCCCAAGATACCATGTCAAATGATTTTAGAAAAGCGCAAGTTTACGAAGTACGTGATGAACTTGCTAAATATCCGGATTTGAAGTTTATATATTCAGATGCAGAAGGTCAAACATCTCTCTTAATTCGTCAGATAGAAAAATTTATAGCGATGAGGGTTGATTTGATTATTTTAGGTACAAATAATGAGGAAGCTGTTGTTCCTGTGATATCAAAAGCATATAAAAATGGCATACCCGTTATAGTCCTTGACCGAGGGATAAAGGGAGAAAATTATACTACATTTATAAATTCTGACAATATAAAAATCGGTGCTATCGGAGCAGAATATATTGCTCAAGAACTCCATGGAAAAGGGGAAGTGCTTTTGTTTGAGGGTTTGCAAAAAGCAGATGTGACAAAGCTCAGAACGAAGGGGTTTATGGATGAAATTTCTAAGTATAAAGATATAAAAGTCATAAAAAGAACAGGTAATTATCTTCGTAAAGACAGTATCATAGAGATGGAAAAACTTATAAAAGAAAAGATTCATATAGATGCGATTTTTTCTCAGAGCGATAGCATGTTAAGTGGTGCCCGCTCAGCCATGCAGCGCTATAAGATGGACCCATCTTCTATCATAACGGTTGGATGTGACTATACAGGTGAAGCTAAAGAAGCCATAAAAAAAGGAACACAAAGCGGCTCTATACTTTTTCCTCTTGGCGGAACGAAAGCAGTAGAAGTGGCACTAAAAATCTTTGCTAAAGAAGATGTCCCCAAATACATTTCTATACCAGTGAAGTTAATTACAAAAAATAATGTAGAGGATGTAAAACCAATTTTTTAATATGAATAAATTTTATAAGAGGTTTGAGTTGACCAATAAGCTCTCAGTTATTGTACTTGTTGTGATTCTCATTTTCTTTGGCATCCTTAGCGCTTATTTTGATTTTTTCTTGAGGGAAGATTCTTTTCAGAGTGCTGAAAAACGGATGCTGCATGCCTACAGCCGTATGGCAGTAAATATGACTCATATAGAAAATACACTTAAAACTGGGATATCTTTTGTTCCAACAGATGAAAAGATTTTAGCCTCTATTGATTTAATCAACCATTATCAGGATAAAAACAACTACAGCACTATTTTACTGGATGAGGAGAAAAAATATATTGCCGATGAGTTGCTAAGCAGAGTAAAATTATCATTTAATAATGATATAGCATTGTATGATGAGAATGAAGACTTAATCTCTTATGTATATGTATCAAAAGAAGGTAAAAACTACCATCAAAACTTCATATCGTATGAAAATTCAAAGCAGATAATTTACTGTAAGTATGAGGATGAAAATCTTTATACTCAAGAAGGTTGCCAAGAGTATGAACTTATTTCACTCAAGCACAAAACATACTACGATAATCTAAAATTAGCTGAAATACCTCTTATCAGTTATCATTTGGATAATGATGAAATCTATATTAAATCACATAGTAATATTCTTTCAGAGTCTAGAAACAAAGTTATTGGACATATAGAGATGACTCAAGTCGTTGGCAAAGAATACCTGTCTGTTCTCTCGGATGAATTGGATATAAAGTTTACTTTAAGTACAGAAAAACAGCCTTATGCGGCTTTAAGCAAACTATTAGATAAATCATCACATGGGAAGATTGTCATGACCCAGACAGATGATATGTATTCGGGAGTCATGTCTCTTCAAGCTCAGGATGCCAAAGTCTATATTATTGCCGCCTTAGACAAATATATGCTCAACACAAAGCTGGACGAGAACAGAACAAAGCTATTTATTATTTTATTTATAGTGAGCACTGTTTTTCTGCTGCTTTTACGCTTGATTTTAAGCAGAACTCTCGCGAAGCCTTTGAAAACAGTTCTGCAGCAGATAAATAAAATAGAGCGGGGAGATTATTCTCAGTTGAGCCAGCTCGAAAGCAGAGATGAACTTGAAGTGATTTCAAAAAATATCAATACTTTGGCGATGACAATCAAATCCCGTGAATCTGATTTACAAAAATCCAAAGAAAACTTGGAATATTTATCTCTTCATGACCCGCTCACTGATTTGCCAAATCGTATCTTATTTACGAAAAAACTCGAGCATGCTATGAAACACGCAAATCTTCATAAAAGAAAAGTAGCGATTTTATATATAGACTTAGATGAATTCAAAGAATTAAATAACTCTTTAGGACATGAAGTTGGAGATCAATTACTTCAGGAAGTTGCAAAGCAATTGAGTGCAAGTTTAAGAGATATAGACACTCTTGCCCGCGTTGGAGGAGATGAATTCTATGTGCTTATTGAAGATATTACGGGCACTTTAGAAGTTGAAACTATTATACAAAAAATATTAAGTATTTTTCAACACCCTTTTGCTTGTTATGATTATGAGGTCAAATCTACTGGAAGTATTGGTGCAGTACTGTACCCTGATGATGGTGAAGATAGTGTGGCTTTAATCAAAAATGTAGATTTGGCTATGTACCAAGCGAAGCATAAGGGAAAAAATAGTTTTAGTTTTTTCTCAAAAAATTTATCCCAGCAACTTGAAGAACGCTTGGACTGGATTGCTACATTAAGGGAAGCTATAAAAACATGTGATGAATTTTTACTTTTTTATCAACCAAAAATCTCAACGAAAACAGGTAAAATAGTTGCAATAGAGGCATTGGTAAGATGGAATAGCTCTAAGTTTGGTTTTGTTGGACCAGACAAATTTATAACATTGGCTGAAGAAACCAAAATGATTGTAAAACTTGGAAAGTGGATAGTAGAACAAGCATGCAGCGATTTTATGAAACTTCACCATGAGGGATATATTCTCGAAGAGATCAGCATAAATGTCTCAAGTGTACAACTGGAAGATGAAAATCTGATGAATATGATTACTCAGGCAATAGCAAAAACTGGGATACAAGCACAAAAGATAGAGTTAGAAATAACAGAGAGCTTTATTGCTACAAACGATACAAGAAACTTAGAAATACTTCAAGGGTTTAGAGATATGGGTATAGGTTTAGCAATTGATGATTTTGGAACAGGTTTTTCTTCTTTGAGCTATTTGCAAAAACTGCCGGTAACCCGTTTGAAAATTGATAAATCATTTGTAGATAATCTTCCAGATTCAGATAATAGTGTTTCAATCGTAAAAGTTATTGTAGCTCTTGCTAAAACATTTCATCTTCAGATAACAGCAGAAGGCGTTGAAACTCGGGAACAATTGGAGTTTTTACAAACTATTGAGTGCGATGAGGTTCAAGGGTATTACTACTCCAAACCGCTTTCTTTAGATGAGTTAAGAAAATTTTACGATAAAGATAAAGCATGAGAATAGCAGTTGTAGGTCTTGGCGGAGTAGGCGGTTATATAGCGGCGAATT
>CALCGG010000221.1 GCA_937900945.1 uncultured Sulfurimonas sp.
CCATCTATCGGAGCATAAAAATCTTCTCTGTATATCTGGTACACTTTTGGCGTGCTTATTTGTACATCTGGCGTAAAAATTTCAAAATCTAAAATATCTTCTTTAAATTCTTCTACTATTTCGCCTATTCCGCTGACATTTGCACTGTCATATCCGTAGATGAAAAATGGAACATCTGCTCCGACTTTTACTCCAATTTGTGCAAGTTCATTCAAACTAAGTCCTAGATGTAAAACTTCATTACACATGTGTAAGTAACATGCAGCGTCGCTGCTTCCGCCCCCAAGCCCTGCAAAAGCCGGAATAGACTTGTTTACTTTTATAGCATGTGTTCTCATAAGCTTCTCTAAAGAGTCCGACTTAGTTGCGCTTTTTAATGCAAAATATGCTTTATATATGGTGTTTTGCTCAGTACTGCAAGAAAAATCTCCAATAATTTTAAAGCTTTCTGTTCTACCTCCACTCTCCTCTTTTGGAACAAAAGAAAGTTCATCATACAAAGTGTGCACTCTCATAAATCTGGAAATTATCTCATGATAATTATCTCTAATCCCAGTTATTTTAAGAAAAATATTAACTTTGGCATAAGCCTTATATATTTTCATTTATTTTACTTTTGCAATATCTTACTGAGAAGAGTTAATGAATCTGATTTAATCTCTTTAGACGCTGCTATATTGAGCTCTTTGACATCTTCTAAAAGTTCACTTCTAAGAATTGTTATATCGGGTGGTGCCTCGATGCCAAGCTTAACAACCCCCTTATCAATAGATATTATTTTTACAATAACATTATCGCCAATAACAATAGACTCATCCGTTTTTCTAGCTAAAACTAACATATATATATCCTGCCTAGTTCATATTTTACTTCTTTTTCTTCTACATGTATAACCGAAATATTATCGCCGTTATCCAGCCAATAATACCCGTCTTTTTTAACTTCTAAATCTTCTATAGCAAGAACTCTTCCATATTTTAGATTATCACCATCGCCTAAGTAATTATTTTGAGGAATATTAAGAGATTTTTTAATATCTAGCGCTTTTTCATCGTTATACTTAAACTGTCCCTCGCTCAATCTCTCTAAGGCACTTAGGCTTCCATTTGCAATGCCAAGTCTGTTTGCGATGATGCGACCTAATGAACGGATATATGTTCCCTCGGATACCGTTGCTTCAAAAGTAACAAAGGGATGGGAATAGTTTATAAGCTTTGTTTCATATATGGTCGAGTTTATCTTATTTAAAACGACCTCTTTTCCTGCACGGGCTAAATCATAGGCTCTTTGTCCGTTTATTTTTTTCGCACTGAAAATAGGAGGATCATATTCAAGTTCACCTTCTAAAGATTTTACTGCATTTTCAACTTCACCATGTAAGCATTCTTTTACGATGTCTACATGTTCTATCATCTCTGTATCCAAGCTGTCACTTTTAGCTCCAAGCCAAAGGGTTGCTTTGTACACTTTAGGAGTTTTATTTAAAAAACGAAAAAGTTTCGTATGACTGCCAAACCCTATAAGAAGAACACCTTTTGCAAAAGGGTCTAGCGTTCCGGAAAAACCGGCTTTTTTATTGTTGTACTTTCTTTTTAACTTTGATAAAAAAAGGTTTGAGCCTATCGCCGAAGGTTTGTATGCTACAAAGAGTCGATTCATAGTCTCTCAACGAAAGATGCTAAAATATCTCTTTTTGTTCCGGCGAAGTTAATTTGAAGCTTAAATTCTCTGCCGGATTTACTTACACCGACAACTCTTCCCGTACCGAAGATTTTATGTCGAACCAAGTCGCCTTTTTTAAAGGATGTATTTTTTTCAACTATAAGTGAGCCTTCGCACAAGCCTGCTTCATTAAAAAACCTGCTCTTTTGCAAGTCGCTTCTTCTTCCCTTATAAAATCTGCTTCCTGCATGTGAAAGCGTAAGAGTGTCTTTAGCTCTTGTAAATGAAACATAACCGAGTCGTCTTTCTTCTTCCAGGTCACTTCCATCACCGGTCAAAGGCAAAAAGCCCTCTTCAAGCCCAATAATAAATACATGTGAAAATTCCAAGCCTTTTGAAGCATGAATGCTCATCATGTAGATACTTTCACCTTCCACTTGGTCTTGTTCACTTTGAAGTGTCAATTCATTTAAAAACTCATCAAGACTCGACGCTGGAGAATTTTTTACAAAATCACGAAACAAGCCATAAAATTCATCCATATTTAAAACTCTCTCAGCCTCGTCCTGCATGCCGGCATAAATATCTTTTAAATGAAAAGTATCTTCCAGCACATCTATAAAATCATATGTTGAATCCACTGCGACCTTAGAAACTTTCTCAATATTGGCTATAAAATCTTTTAAAGTATGAGCATTTTTCTTTCTTACCAGAGTTTCTAACTCTAATATAGGTGTATTTTTTATGTATTCAAAAATGGATGTTCCATTTGCATGCGCCGCTAATTCCAACTTATCCACACTGGCTTTTCCAAGACCTCTTTTTGGCTTATTGGCAATTCTTTTAAAGGAAAAATCATCATGGAAATTAGTTATAACTCGAATATAGCTAATCAAATCTTTTATCTCTGCTCTATCGTAAAAGCGCAGTCCGCCAACAAGCTTATACGCTATTCCTGAACGGTTCAGACCCTCTTCAATCGAACGGGAGAGAACATTCACACGATACAGCACTGCTATCTCTTTACCCGACACACCTGCGTCTAAAAGCTTAGCAATCTTGGCAGCAATTTTTCTCGCTTCTTCATTTTCATCGTTTGAATTTAATATAGTGACATCATCACCGCTGCCACGGGTAGCAATGAGTTTTTTCCCAAGTCGTGAACGGTTATGTTCAATCAAAGCATTTGCAACTTTGAGTATTGGTTCACGTGAGCGATAATTTTCTTCGAGTTTAAAAACTGAAGCGCCGACAAAATCCTGGTCAAATTCCATAATATTTCGTATATGTGCGCCACGCCATCCGTAAATACTTTGGTCATCATCACCAACAACACAAAGATTAGTATGTGATGTACATAGCATTTGCAATAATTTTAACTGCAGTTCATTTGTATCTTGGTACTCATCAATCATAATGTATTGATATTTTTCAGATGTTTTTTTTGCAAGTTCAGGATTTTGATATAACAACTTATATGTAAGCGCTATTAAATCATCAAAATCTACTAAATTATTTTCTGATAAATATTTCTCATATTCTTCATAAACTTTTGCAATTTGCTGATAGTTAAAAAGTTCCGCTTGCTTATACGCTTCATCCGGAGTCATGAGTGAGTTTTTGTATCTGGAAATTTCGCTGGCAATTAAAGGAGTAGGAAGTTCACTGTTTATCTTTTTTATAATTCTTTTTTTATCATCTGTGTCGATAACGACAAAGTTATTTTCTCTACCTAAAAGATGAATATTAAACTTCAAAAATAATAAGCCGAATTTATGGAAGGTGCACAAAAGTGGAGGATAAGCACCTCCATCCATCATGGCAAGTGAACGCTCTTTCATCTCTTTTGCTGCTTTATTTGTAAAGGTTAGTGTGAGTGTATTTGCAGGAGGTATTCCCACTTCTTTTATTAAATAAGCAAGACGAGAAATGATAGTAGTTGTTTTTCCACTACCGGCACCTGCTAAAATCAACACAGGTCCCTCTGTTTTTTTTACAGCTAAACTTTGAGATTCATTTAATTTTTCAAATATTTTTTCCATAAAACCACTGCTAAAATTTAAGATTTTTAAGCACATAACTACTTATTTATATCATTGTATCTAAAAAGTATTAAATATTTCTAGAAATGTTGCAATAATTATAATTTTGAGTTATACTTTTGGCATCAATATTACTTATAGGAATTATTCATGTTAAAAGATTTTGCAAAATTACAGACCTTTATGATGGTTATAAAAGAAAAAAGCTTCTCAAAAGCGTCAGCTAAATTGGGTATATCTCAACCTGCTGTAACGCAACAAATAAAGTTTATAGAAGAATATCTGGACACTAAAATAGTAGATAGAAAAAAGAATGGTATTTTACTGACAAAAGAGGGTGAAGATTTATTTAGAATTGCTCAAAGACTTGAAAAAGCTATAACAGCGAGTGAAAAAGATCTTTTAAAAATTATAAATAAAGAGTTTACCTTTGTCATGGGCGCATCGTATGCAATAGGTAACTATATACTGCCAAATTACCTCGGAGAGATAAAAAAGAGAATCAATAACGAAGTTTTTATGAATGTTGCTGATTCTACAAGCATAATTGACCAGTTAGAAGATAAAAAAATAGACCTTGCACTTATAGAATCTCCTATTTTTAGAGATAGCATGATTTACAGAGAGTGGGTTGAGGACGAATTGGTTATATTCTCAAATCAGCAAATACCAAAAAACCTAAAAGCTGATGATTTACTGGGATTTGACTGGATTTGTAGAGATGAGCATTCGCACACAAGAAAGCTTACTTCAGAGATTTTTGAAGAGATGGGAGTACAATGCAGTAATTTTAATGTACTTGCTGTTTTAGGCAGCCCAACAGCTATAAAAGAATCTGTTCTTCATTCAGATAAAAATGCAAAAAGACCATTGGTTTCAATTATGTCCAGACATGTAATCCAACAAGAAATTAAAGAGGGAAGACTTTTTGAAGCAAGATTAAAAAACTATAAAATAGAGAGAAAATTCTACATTGCCTACTCGAAAGAAAGAAAACATGACGCTTTTATAGACAACGTTGTAAACTACTTATTATCTATAAGTAAAGTTTAAAGTAAGGAAATTTCCTTACTTTTTTACAAATTTAGAATTCTCAGGATTTGATAAAAAAGAAGCCATAGAATTTTTAACTCCATTACCATCTACTTTTTTCTCAACGACTCTTTTGATTTTTCGACTGGCTAAATTTATAAAAACAGGCGTTTCATCTACAATAATTTGCATAATACTTAAAAGTGGAACACTGACCAAACTGCCAAAATTATCTGAACCAAAGCCAGCTTCAAAAATCAATGTGTCATCGGTTATTCTTGCAGTTTCAAAAGTATAACCTGCTAAAAAGAAAAGAGTTAAAGGACGAAATTCAGAATTTATATTTTCTGGTAAACTTGGTTCAAAAGATACATTTTCTATATTACATAAAATTCCAAAATTTTGTTCTTTTGAAAAAAAATGGATTATCAACTCTTGAATATTTTTTTGCATTAAAGAGGCAAAATCACTATCTTGTATTACATTTTCTAACAAAAAACCTTCCTTTCGAGTACTTATTCTGAATGCAATTATATCAGAAACTCACATTTATCAAGCACATCAAAATCTGTCATAGCATTTAAAAGAGCTACTTTTGAAAAACTTCTAAGTTCCTGCACTTTGATATCTGCTTCGACAAGCTTGCCTTCATCCAAAAGTCTAGCTCTCGTCGTACCTTTTAACAAAGGATTTTTTGGAGTAATCCACATGCCATGATTATAAAAAGCAATGTTTGCAATACTTGTGTCTGTTACAAGTAACTCTTTAATGATAAGAATGTCATCACATTCACCTCTTTGAGAGTACAAATTATCAAGCTCTTCTCTAAAAGTTGATTTCATTGAATAATCAATTTCATTATTAAAAATCAGCTTTAAAGAGCTTATATCTCTTTTTTTATACTCATGATATGAAACAGAAATGTCATATTGATTATAAACCAAGCGGCATTTAAATATGCCGATTTTTGGAGCATCTATATAATCTTCAAGGTTTTTCACATCTTTCTCAGCGAGAGAGTTTAAAACGCTCTCATATCTTTTTTGATGATATGACATGTGGAAAAGTTTTCCATCAACCGATTTGATGGTTTCTAAAAAACTATTCTTCACTAAATAACGCTGTACTTAAATATCGTTCACCGGTATCACAAAGAATTGTTACCAATGTTTTACCCTTAAACTCTTCTCTCCCGGCCACTTGCATGGTTGCCCAAACATTAGCACCGGCTGAAATCCCAACTAACAAACCCTCTTCGCGAGCTAACATTTTTGCTGTTTTAATAGCATCTTCATTACTCACCTTTATAACTTCACTATAAACTGTAGTATCTAAAATATCAGGGATAAATCCGGCTCCAATGCCTTGAATCTTATGTGGTCCAGGAGCTTCTCCAGATAGAACAGCAGAATCTTGAGGCTCAACTGCAAAAATAGCAATATGAGCAATCTCTTCTCTTAAAACCTTGGAAGTTCCAGTTAACGTTCCTCCAGTTCCAACCGCAGCCACAAATGCATCAATCTGCTTATCTGTATCCCTAAGTATCTCTCTTGCAGTTGTGAGCATATGTATTTCTGGATTTGATTTATTTTGGAATTGTTGCAGGATTATGCTGTTTAGTGTATTTTTTTGAAGTTCTTCAGCCTTAGTGATAGCGCCTCGCATCCCTTCTGCAGCCGGCGTTAAAACAAGCTCAGCTCCAAAGGCCTTCAGCAGATTTCGTCTTTCAATGCTCATAGAATCCGGCATTGTAAGTATAAGTTTTAAATTTTGTGCTGCACAGTTTGCGGCTAATGCTATACCTGTATTTCCACTCGTCGGCTCTATTATAGTAGTCTGTGGTGTAATTAAGCCCGCTTCTTGTGCTCGTCTAATCATATTGAAGCCAATTCTGTCTTTTACTGAGCTTGTTGGATTCATAAACTCACATTTGCCTAAAATAGTAGCACCAGTAAGTTTTGATGGAGTATTTAATCTAACCAGCGGTGTGTTGCCAATTAATTCCGTGACATTATTTGCTATATTCATGTGAAAATCCTTTATGGAAGTGATTCTACTATAATATAATAATATTTACAAATGTTTGATTTTAGTTTCAGAAGTTGTTGATGGTGCGACCGGGGAGATTTGAACTCCCACACCCGAAAGCACTACC
>CALCGG010000222.1 GCA_937900945.1 uncultured Sulfurimonas sp.
AAAAAGAGGCTGCGAAAGCTATTCAAAAGCAAGTCGGGAACCTGCTACAAGGGCTATTTAAGTAGAGTTCTTACCGTTTGTAAGAACTCTACTTAACTTAAAAGATAACTCTATTCCTGCCATTTTCCTTTGCTTGATACAATAATTCATCAGCTTTTTTTATAGCATCAGTTAAGCTTTTGTCTCGAGATGGGTGCATATTGAGACCAATTGAAACTGTTACAGGTATTTCCTGGTTTTCATACACAAAAGTATCATTTTCTATATTTTTTCTTATTCTTTCACATATCTCTATCGTACTTTTTTTGTTTCCTCGGTCATGCAAAAACACTAAAAATTCTTCTCCGCCAAATCTGATGAGAATATCATTGTCTCTTATGGATTTTTTAAATATTTGAGATGCTTCTGTAAGTACAAGATCGCCGGCTTTATGTCCATAAGTGTCATTTACATTTTTAAACTTATCCAAATCAAGCATCGCCAAACCGTAATTGTGTAAGTTAAGAGATGGAGCTATTTCATAAAGATAGTTTCTGTTAAAGAGTTTAGTCAGAGGATCTGTAAAAATTCTTTTTTGACTTGAGAAATAATAAAATATTTGTGTAATGACCATAGCTGCGGCTACAAATATCGCAACTATGAGTATTTTAAAGAAAAGCGCCAAAGGCTGTACGAGGTCTGCAATTTCATAGGTTATATTTATGTTTATATCCACACTGACAATAGCTATAATCTCATCGCCTGCCATAAGTGGATACAGATATGTTGAGTAAAGAGTTTCTATATCTTTTTGAGTAATGATTTGCGCTTGCTTTGTTTCATAGATTGTTTGATACTGGGGATTCTGAACATCAAATTTTTGGTAGAAGTTTGCTTTATCTTCTTTGGAAGCATCGAGTAAAAATCGAAATCTGTTATCTTTGTCTTTTTGTAAAATATATAAGTATTTTGTGTCTTTTGTATTCATGACAGACATTATGTTATAGCATACTTCCTGATTGTTTTTGTCCGCCAAGAGATGAAGCAAATCTTCTTTAGTTCTCACATGGTGAAAGTTTATAAGATAATCATTGAAATTTTGGAAGATATAAGCGTATTCTTGGATTTTATTGTTTTCAATCTTTTGAAAGATATTTTTTTGCGTTTGCAAGACACTTTGGTATATATAGACAAAAAATAGAGAAAGAAAGAGAAGAAAAAGAGGCAAGAGAAGCATTTTTTTTGTGAGATGCTTTACCATATCTGATCTTCCAAATAGGATTTTAAGTTATCTGATATCGTGATGTTCTGCGATTTTATTCTTGGTTTGAGGATAACTATATTAGCCCGCGCTTTTTTCCAAAAAAGCGCTCCAAAGCTTTGGGGTATTTTTGATAGAAGCTTATAGTCCAACACAAAGATATATACCTGTTTTTCGAGACATCGTTTAGGTACATGTCGTTTGTTTTCTATGATGAGAAAGGTTGCCTTATTACAGTCATTGGTCACATTGTGATTATTTTGGAGTTGGGATAAAATCATTTTATTATCAGACCAGAATGTGAGATCTTGCTTTATACTTGTCTGAGAAAATATTGAATCCAGTATTTTTACTTTTGCAGTGTATTCGTCTCCAAGCAGAGATAGTGATAGCAAAGCTATTAGAAGTAAAGTTTTCATTAGAAAGCATACTCCATAGTGAGTAAAGCTCGTCTCTCAACCGCAGGAACATTAAATCCGTTGATAGAAGTTTGCGAAGCTTTATCCAAAAGATTTTCTCCTTTGAGTTTTATCTCCATCTTTTTAGATACCGGATAACTGACTGCTAGAGTATAATCATATCCGGCATCCATTTTCTTGTTTGCAATATCGGTGAAGCTGTTTCTGTATACCAACTCATTATAGAAATTGAACCTTCCAATTTTGTTAAAAAGTTGGATAAGTCCGCCGCTGTCGGGACTGAGATTTTCTTTCTGATAACTCTTAAAATACTCCAAAATTATTTTATTTTCAAGATCGAATGTGTGCTCTATTCTTGCATACATGCTTTTTGAACTCATATTTTTATTGTGATTTATATACATGTTGAGATTTATATCAAATACTGCAGCATTCTGTGCTTCTTCTACCCCAAATCCTGCAGTATATTTTGTCATATCCGTTTTATACGCGAGTTCTGAGGTTAAACTATTTATTTTATAACTATCTAAATTTGGATTAGGATTATGATAGGGCGAAAAGCTCGTCTGCTCAAAAGTCGGATACAGTTCTTTGGTAGTACCATACACTTTAAAATCAAATGATTTGTTGACTGAAGTATAACCCAGTCTGTATAAGTGCAATAGAGAAGTTTTTGAGAAATCATTTTTGTAATAATCAAGCTTTATATCGGCAATAAGTATATTGTTGTCATCTAGGGCATAACTCTCTTCCGCGGAGAACATATACATGGTAAGCTTTTTTGGGCCTATTTGCATCTGCCTGTCGAGACCTTCACTCTTGAATTTATCGATTGAGCCGCTTGTTTGTTTGATCTCTGCTCCCAAATATACGTTGTTTTTTTCATAAGTAAATTTCTTTTGGATTGCAGCGTGAAATACATCTGCTTTTTGAGCCAGTTCAAGATGCCTACTTATAGTTGTATCACTGAGAGGCATACCATTGATGTCCTTGAGATTCATATCCATAGCTTCTGTAAATGCAGATACCATAACCTTTATCTGGTTGTCAAAATATTTTGTCACATTGATATAGACTTCTTTGCCAACTGCACTGCTGTCTAAGGGCGCCATACCTGCTCCGTTGAAGGTATCAAAATTCTCTTGAACGGCTCCAACTTCTATGTCATAATTATCAGTTTTAGAAAACTTGAAGTAAAATTGCCCTCTCATGTTATCTCTAGATAATTCGGAGTTATTCATACTGTACTTTTTATGCTTATTGTTAGAAATATCAGCATTTATCATATAAGAATAATCTTTGCCAATGGCTTCAGCGCTTAAGACCTCTATGCTTGATGCGCCTCGATTGTCAGCTGAGACTTGAGCAAACAATCCATTTTCTCTGGCAGGATCTTTTGTGTAGAGTTTAATAACCATACCGCTAGATTCATCTCCAAAGGTTACAGATGTTCCTGATTGATATACTTCTATGTGGTCTACAAAATAGAGGTTGATTTTGCCATATTGTGTTAAAGGATTTCCAAGCATTACTGAATTTAATTGATGTGAATTGATATACAGTTTGATAGGCTGATTATCTGCATTAGCAGCGTCAGCTTTAACAAGAGTTGTTAAACCGAAACTATTGACTTGAGCAGTAAACATTCTGAGTGTTTTGAGTACATCGTCTAAGGTATAGGCCTGCATCCTGTCTAAATCTGAACGGGAAAAAACTATCAAGTGTCCTGCGCTCTCCTCTTTTGTATTGAGATAGAGTGCTTGTGAATTTTCGTATTCTTTAAGCAGGTTGCCAAATTCTGCCTCTTGAGAGAACAAAAGAGTATTTAGCATGAAAATGATTGACACTATATATTTCATAACATTTCCTAACCTATTTTTTATAATTCATTGTTATAAAATAATAGTACCTTTTTTAGCTTTAAATTATATTATAAACTTATAATCGTGCATCTGCTAAAGTTAAACAAAGTAAGACTTCTTTTTTTTGTGCATCTATTGTTTGAATCGCTTGCATGAGTGTTGAACCCGTTGTTATAATATCATCTACTAAAATCACATCATCTCCATGAAAATCTTTTAGTTCAAAATTTCTTGGATTTAGAATTCTGAATTCTTTATTTTTTCCAGAATATGACACTCTGTTTTTTGCTCTTAGTTTTGAGTGAATTGGATTGATGTTTTTACTTTTGAGAGCTTTATTTAATATCGCAGCATGTGAGTAACCGCTATCACTATTGTCATCAATCGCTATAGAATTTACCATATTTGGAAACTCAAATTCTTCTGCAAATTTTGAAAAACTGTGTTTTGCTAAAATTGAGAAAATGTAGTAACCTAAA
>CALCGG010000223.1 GCA_937900945.1 uncultured Sulfurimonas sp.
GGCTCATAACCCGAAGGTCATAGGTTCAAATCCTATTTCCGCAACCAATCATATACCCCAAAAAACAAGCACTTTGACAATAATCACTAAATCTACTTTTATTTAATCGCCAACAACTTGACTTCAATAACAGAGCAAAATATGATATTATTACCGTCAACAAACTACTTATTGGAAAAATATACATGTACTACATCTATACACCAAGAGAATTATCAGACGCTATTGCCAAGAAACAGGAGAGTTTCGAAATAAACGGTGATTTAATAGAGAGTGTTTTAAAGATAAAAAACACAGGAACGACTGCCTGGATCGTAACGCTTGGTGCTATTAGTTTTGCAACGGCAGCAGCACTTGCCACGACCAAAATCGGAAGAATTACAACTCCGCTCACTCTGCCCATAGCAACTTTTAATACTCTTGGTGCAGTTCCTATTTTAGGCATTTCTGCTACAACAGCAGCTGTGGAAATTGCCGTAGCATTCGGTGGTGTAAGTGTGCTCAACACACTGAGAAAATATAAAATTATTGAAAATAGTGAAGATAAACTCGTCCTACAAAAACCCTAGACGGCAGTGGAGAAGACTCACAGTGAAGTGTGCCCGTTTTATGCCTCAAATTTGTTAGAAAACCTACAAGCACAAATCTAGTAGCTTTGTGGTTTAAAAAAGATTCCCTCCGAAGGTGGAGGGAACGAGAGAATCTACTTTTCTTGTTTCGCTAGTCTTTCTTTAATTCCATGTTTTGCATAGTAATCAGCCATTGCTTTGTCAGCTTCTTCTTGATTCTCGTAACCAGCAGCTTTCATAGGAACTTTTTCCATTGCAACCTTAACAGCTTTCATCTGTTCAAATAGTTCTGGACTAATTGGTTTCTTATCAGTTCCACCATAAATCGCAAGAGTCATATCCATAGATACAAGATATCTTCTACCATCACCATATTCAACATAAATTACACGACATGGCATGAAACCACCAAAAAAACGAGAATGACTTAACATTTTTTTAGCGATACTTAATGAACAAAACTCACCAACTCTAGCATGTACAACTTTTTCAGGTGTAGGATTTTCAGCCTCTATAAGTCTGAACATATTCTTCTCACCAACAAATCTCATGTTGTACTCACCAGCTAAATCTTTCATCTCGTTAAAGATATCTTCTTCTGTTAAATCATCATCAGTAATTAACCACTCTCTCATCATTGCTTGACCAGGATCACCTGTTTCACTCACAATATCCATCATATCAGCATATGCTTTTTGTGTATCTGGTGAAAAACCCATAAAAGTTGTACCTAACTTCATTGCAGTACATCCACTCATTATAAATGCAGTCATTAAAGCTGCAATACTCATTAACACGGTTCTTTTCATTATTTCTCCTTTATTTGACAAAATCTTTAGATTTCATCTTTAAAAAACTGTGACAAATTCCAGTGTTCAAAAGATAAAACTTAAGAGGAATCTGCTAAAGTTCTTTAAAGACGTCAAATTGACTTCATACTAAGAAGTATAGAGAATAATTCATAATATCTTAATTAAACCAAAATAAATCCGTAACATACACCACACACAACCTATAATTTACCTCTGAAGTGCAACTGTTATTTTATACTTATACAAAGCTAAAGCAGACAAATCGCAATGATACACTCTAATTATAAAATGCAACAAAAATATTATTTTTCATTTAAAATATTGTACTTACGATACCATAGCTCTACCCATTTTCTTAATTCAACAAGACTAAATACACTTAAAGCCATTCCCGCTATATAAAGTGATGCTTCAAAATTTGGTAACTCCGCATGAAACAACTCAGCAGCAAAGATAAGTATTCCTCCCTGAAGAATAATGCCTATGAAAATCCCAATCATAAGGTATGGATTTATGGTAAAACTTATTTTTATATTTTTTAAAAATGGCTCATGCTCTTTTAATGACTGAAGACCGTTTACCCAAATAGCAACAATCATTGCTGTGAAAACGGTTGAAACTGCTACGTCATATCCGCGTGTTGATATAAGTTCATGGTAAAGATAAAGGCCTAAAAGTCCAATTACTGCTGATGCATACAGTGTTCGTGCTATCTGAACTTTGTCAAAAAACTGCACATCATTTTTTTTAGGTTTTCGCTTCATTACATCACCTTCTTCTTTAATAAAGGGGAATGTTTTATCAAGAGCACTGTCAGCAACAATGTTTATCCATAGAATCTGCAGGGGATAGAGCGGTATTGGGTAGCCCATTAATATCGCTCCGGAAATCAATATAATCTCGTCAATGCTTGTAGATACCAGAAAATATATTGATTTTCTGATATTGTCAGCTATTATACGACCCTGCTTTATTGCTTCAATTATAACCGACAGATCATTATTAAGTAAAATCATCTTTGCTGTAGCTTTTGCTGCTTCTGCCCCACTTCCCATGGCAATCCCAAGATCAGCTGCTTTAAGAGCAGGAACATCGTTGGCACCATCTCCGGTAACAGCTACTATCTCACCACATTCCTGTAATAACTTTACAATACGGTATTTGTGCTCCGGAAGCATACGTGCCCAAACGCTTGTATTGGAAAGCTTTGCTTTGAGCGCTTCATCATCTAACTCAGAGATTTCCGGACCGCTTAAAACAGAGTCGCCTTCGCTATAGATTCCAACCTCTTTAGCAATGGCGGTAGCGGTCAATGCATTGTCTCCGGTAATCATCATAATGCGGATACCGGCATTTTTTGCTGTATGTACAGCTATTTTAACATCTTCTTTTGGAGGGTCTAAAAATCCAACTAATCCGACAATATCTATCTCCCATGTCTCTATATCATCGCTTTCGTAATCACCAACACCAAATGCCAACACTCTTAAGCCTTTGCTGGCAAATTCATCGTGCGCTGCTTCGAGTCGTTCAAAATCTTCAGTGTTGCGTGCGAAATCTTTTAATGACTCATAGGCTCCTTTTACAACTATCTTGTGTTCATCATGTATAATATTTGCACTTGCCATCAATCGGTGCTTAGTATCAAAAGGATAAAAGCTTGTACGTCTGAAGCGTTCTCTTATGTCTTCAAAGTGTCCACCGAGCCATTGAGCCAAGGCAGTGTCAATTGGATCACCTTTGCCCTGATTAGATTCATTTGCCAGTGCAGCTGCTATTTTTGTAAAGGTCTCGTCAATTGCAAAGCTCTCCTTTACAACCAGTTTTCCTTGAGTAATCGTTCCTGTCTTGTCCGATGCGATGACTGTGGCACTTCCAAGGGTTTCAACAGTTGGAAGATATCGCACAAGTACATTTCTACGGCTTAATGTCATTGCTCCTATTGTAAGGACAAGCGTTACAACTATAGGTAATCCTTCAGGAATAGCTGATACGATTTCAGCGATTAGAAGCATCGTTATCTCAAGAAGATTACGATTTTGATAAAAAGCGATTATTCCAATAATCAAGATAATGGAAAATGTTATAGCCAGATGTTTTCTTGTATATATTGTGAGTGCTTTAGTCAGAGGACTTATTGGCGATTTTTCCTGAGCTTTGGACGCAATAGAGGCAATATAAGTATGTTGCGCAGTATAAACAGCGACAGCGGTAGCGGAACCTCTGACGACGATCGTGCCGGAAAGAGCCATATTATCAAGTTCATATGGAAGTGTTTGCTTTGGCAAAGTAATGTTTGCCTCTTTAGAAACCGGCACAGATTCACCGGTAAGCACTGACTCATCTATGCTTAGACCTTCTACTTTTGTCAGCCTAAGGTCTGCGGGAACGATATCTCCCTCCCGAAGGAGAATTATATCACCCGGAACTATATCAGATGAAGCAATAATCATCTCACTATTCTCACGAATAACTGTAATTTTACTTTCAGTCATCTTGTTCAATGCTTCAATAGAAGTTAGTGCTTTTAGTTCTTGCCAAAAACCAAGTAAGGTGTTGATACAGACTATTAAGAAAATCAGCAGAGCATCACCTACATGTCCGACTGAAAAGGATATGACAGATGCAAAAAGAAGAATTACTACCAGAGGTGATTTAAACTGTTCTATAAGAATAGAAAGTCTGCTTACTTTATCTTCCTCGATGGTATTTTTGCCGAATTCTTTTTGTCGTTTTATAACTTCTTCTTTACTCAGTCCATCGGGGGAAGTATAAAGCATCGCAAAAATTTCTTCAACTCTCAAAGTATGTGCATTTTCTGTTATTTGCATTTTTATCTCATTTTTCTTACAAGTTTTTCCACTTCCATAACCACTACAAGTACCAATGCAACTCCAAGCAGAATAATCCACACCTCTAAACTAACTGGTTGAATATTTAAAACAGACTGCATAAATGGAGTATACATTGATCCTACATGTAGAGCTTGGGCAACTAAAACCGATATCCATAAAAATTTGTTATTAGCATGGTTGATTTTAAATATAGAGTGATTCTCTGTTCTGGAATTAAATACATGAACATTCTCAAAAAGTACCATCAAAAGCAGAGTAATATTTCTCGCCATATCTTCTTGATACCCAAACTGAAGAAGAGTGTAAAAAAGAGCAAAGGCTGAAAGACCCATGTACAGACCGCCTACAACAACTCGGCTAATCATAATCTTGTTAAAAATAGCTTCCTTAGGAGCACGTGGCTGACGCTTTAGTACACCTGGCTCAGCTTTTTCTAAACCTAGTGCCACATCTTGAATACCATTTGTAACAAGGTTTAGCCACAAAAGCTGTACTGGAAGCAGAGGTAAAGGGAGCAAAAATATCATAGATAACAAGATTAAAACAATCTCTGCAAATCCTGTAGAAATAAGAAGATGGATAACTTTACGGATGTTATCGTATGCGACACGCCCTTCTTCAATTCCGTTTACTATAGAGCCAAAGGAGTCATCTGTTAAAATAAGATCGCTTGATTCGCGTGCGACATCTGTCCCGCTTTTTCCCATGGCTATTCCGATATTTGCAAACTTTAGTGCCGGTGCATCATTTACTCCATCTCCTGTAACTGCTACAAAATGTCCAAGTTCCTGAAATGTTTTAACGATAAGCTGCTTTTGTTCAGGTGAGACTCGTGCAAAAACGCGTTTACTAGCTATCTCCTCTTTATGAGCCCCTCTTTCTTGCCAGTGAGAAATCTCTACCCCATCTATTACTTCATCTTTACTAATGGCAATACCAAGCTCTTTTGCAATAAAAAATGCAGTATTTGGATGATCACCAGTGACCATCACTACTTCAATTCCGGCATCTTCGGCTATTCGTACAGCTTCAGCAACTCCTTCGCGCAATGGGTCAGTGATGGCAGCAAATCCAAGATAAGAGAAACCCTTTTCTGCTATCTCATTTTCATCACTGACTTTATAGGCTAAGGCAATATTTCTAAATCCTTTGGCTGCCCATTCATCCACTTGTTTGATCACAAAGTGAATATCATCAGCCAATTCACATTTACTGAGTATGACCTCAGGAGAACCTTTAATAAAGTGCGTCTTTTTGCCATCAATCTCATACGCCATGCCGGAATATTTATTAACCGGCTCATACGGCATTTTATTTATAGCCGTAAGTTTTTCATGTTTTTCTAAAAGTGACTCGTCCATAGTGAGTGCATATCTGGCAAGAGCGACATCAACCTGATCTCCAATAAAGGTAAATTCATCACCATCTTTATGAAAAGCCGATTCATTGCATAAGATTGCACTAAGAGCTACATGTTCATTAATATACTCATCTGGTGCGTATGTTTTCTCAACTGTTATAAAGTGCTCAACACTTAGGCGATTTTGAGTCATTGTTCCTGTTTTGTCACTTGCTATGAGAGTACATGAACCAAGTCCTTCAATAGCTGAAAGTTTACGAACTATAACATTTCGCTTGCTCATTGAGGCACTGGCAACACTAAGAGCAACAGTAATCGCTACAGGAAGCCCCTCCGGAATAGTAGATACAGCCATGGCAACTGCAAAGAAAAATATATCTTTGGGTGAAGATTCTTGATAAATTCCAACTATAAAGATGAGGATCACAACAAATCCGATAATTTTGGCAATTTTTAATGAAAACCGCTCCATACGAAGCATTAAAGGTGGTTTTGTGACTTCCGAAGAAGCAAGAAGAGAAGCAATTTTACCAATTTGGGTTAGCTCAGCAACGGCGGTCACAACACCGATTGCTCGCCCTCTTGTCACCATTGAACCGGCATACAGCATATTTTTTCTATCACCAATAGGCTCATCAATATCAATAGAAATATACGTTGAGTCTTTATTTACATCAATCGACTCACCTGTAAGAAGCGACTCATTAACCTGTATCTCATGAGTATCTATTAGACGTATATCAGCTGGAACTTTAACGCCAGATTCAAAAAAAACTATATCGCCAACCGTAATATCTTCACTTTGAAGTTCAACACGCACTCCATCTCTTAGAACATGAACAAAAGTTTTTATTACTTTTTTTAGAGCATTAGCTCTCTCACCGGCCGTATACTCCTGATAAGTTCCGATAAAAGCATTTATAAAAAGTACAGCTAAGATAAAGAAGCCATCCGTGAACTCTTTAATTGAAAAAGAGACAACCGTAGCAATGAGTAAGACATAAATAATCGGGCTTTTAAACTGCTCAAAAAATATATTTAATAAAGTTTGCTTTTTGGGCTCAGGCAGAGAATTTTTTCCGTAATGCTCTCTACGAATTTTTGCATCAGCACTGCTTAATCCTTCACTTGTAGAATCCAGATTCACTAAACTATCTTCAACACTTTGAGTATAAAACATAAGCTTTTCCTCCATTACTACATGTAGACTACTAGTTTCTACAAATTCACATATGATAGTTCAATCTAACTTAACAAAACCATAAAACATACATTCAATAAATAAGACACCTAATTAGATATACTCTCGTTATAGTTTATGAGACAAGGAACACTATGGCTGCAAAGGCAACTATTTACAAAGCTCTACTCAATATCGCTGATATGGACAGACACTATTATGCAGAGCATAATCTGACATTGGCTCAACACCCTTCGGAAAATGATTTGCGTTTAATGGTCAGGCTAACTGCCTTTGTTCTCAATGCAAATGAAACATTGATGTTTTGCAAAGGAATATCCCAAGATGATGAGCCAGACCTATGGCAAAAGTCTTTAAGCGGAGATATAGAATTGTGGATAGACCTTGGGCAACCTGATGAAAAGCGTATAAAAAAAGCATGTGGACGTTCTGAAAAAGTCATAATCTACACCTTCCAAGAAGGGATGGCTACTGCCTGGTTCAAGCAGATAGAAAATTCTTTGAAGCGTTTCAATAATCTCCAAGTTTTTTATCTCAAAATGGATGGAGATATAGAATCTCTCACCAAACGCTCAATGGATTTGCAATGCAATATAAGTGACAACGAGCTTACGCTTATCGATAATGAAAACAGTGTTTTGATTACACAAGAGATGTGGAAACAATAACTTGAATAGAGTTACATGTACAGTTACTTTACTTTTTCTCTTCATAGCGACAAATCTCTCTGCAGATAAACAATGGATTCAAATAGAGCCAATCGATACGAACAAGAAACAGGAAACTGCTCAGCCGGATATCAATATCTCTCAAATCCAGCCACTAAAGCAGTGGGTTGAAAATGCAAAAGTTGTTAAGCAACTCATAGACAGTGCCAATTCTATAAAAAAACAAGATCTTGAGAATGAAAAAAAATGGTATATTCTCGATAATACACAGAACAATCAATAAGTCAAATTTCAATTATGCTATAATCCGCCTTTAAAAATAAAAATCAAAGAGAAAATCAACTATGAAACTTCCAAAAGGTTTTGGCAAAAACTATTTTACTTTAAGTGCTATTACGGCTACTGTAAATCAAGTAACTATGAATGCCAAAACTTCAAGAGTGCAAAGTTTCCACATGTTAAACTTTGAGAGTGATGAACTTGACGGACTTGAAGAGGAAGAAGAGCTAGCCATCCTTTGTCCGCTAGAACTCTCTAAAAAACCATGTCATTGTAACTATCACTTTCTAAGATGCACACTTAAAACCCTCAAACTTTACTACAATCAAAAACTTTTTTTCAACTACTTTAAAAATTTGAACAACTCTTCTCCGCCTTTTTTATTTTTCATCTGACATGTAAACCAAAAAATAATTCAGGAAAATATAAATGAAAAGAACAATAAAATTATCACTCATATCAGTCGCCTTAATAAGCCAACTCCATGCAGAGCAGTCTATAAAACTAGAACCTATCAGCATCACCTCAACCGCCATTGCAACAGATGAGTTAAAATCAACCGATGCTGTAGAAGTTTATACTCAAGAAGACATCGAAAAAGCACATGTACAAAATGTTTATGAGTTTTTAAATCAGCAGACTTCAATCACCACCATGCCCGCCTTTGGAAATCCGTTTACACAAAAACTCGACATGCACGGTTATGGAATCGGGGATGGGTATCAAAATATTGCCGTAACCATCAACGGCAGAAAAATGAACAACATAGACATGGTTGCACCTCTTTTAAGCGGTATATCCCCATCTTCGATTTCCCGTATTGAGATTATAAAATCAAGCGGCGTTGTAACCGGTGGAGACGGTGCCAGTGCCGGTACTATCAACATAACTACGAAGCAAAACAACGATAAAGAAGTGTCATTTTATGGCGGAACTTACGGCGTAGCGGACGGTTCATTTTACTTCGGGCACAGTGATGAAAAACTCTCCCTCTCAGCAAGCGGTGAAACACAAAAGTCTGACGGTATCCGTACAACTGATACCGATGGAAACAAAGACAAAGACAAACTCTCAACCGGTACATTCAATCTTGCATACACTCCGACACAAGAGTTAGAACTGCGCTTTGGAGCCGGCTTTGCCAGAGCAGATGTGATTTACGGCGGAAGTATGTCAAAAGAACAGTATGACAGTAACCCAACGGCACTGGCAGGTTATGCTTCGCATCAACTCTATGACACAAATACTCTCAATGGCGGTATGAGTTACTTTATAAATAACACATTATCCTTACATGTAGATGCAAATCATGAAATGAAAAAGTCTGACTATATTCCATCTTACAGCGGTCCGTCACATTATGAGTATAACTCCGCGAAAATACATTTTGATTATGTGACAGAGCAACTCGCTTTGAGTGTCGGGTATGATGGATTTTATGGAGATAGAAAACAGTCGGGCAATACCTTTAAAAAGAAAAATAATGCCGGATTTATCATGAGTGAGTTCTATTTAGATAACTCAACATTCAAACTCGGATACAGATTTGAAAGAGTCGATTACAGTTTTGCAGACCAAGGTTTAAAATCAAGCAAAGACCTTCATGGTGCAGAACTTGGTTACAACTATACATTTGATAAAACACACTCTGTATTTGCAAACTATGCCCACTCATATCAAGCTCCGGATATAGACAGATTTTTTGGTTTTGATTCCGGGACATGGGCAACATACTATAGTGGTTCAGTAAATCCCATGGAAGCAAATAGCTACACTGCAGGATACAACAATATTCAAAATGACAACAAATTTAAATTGTCTTTCTATTATATTGATTTAAAAGATGAAATATATTTTTATGCGGATTATTCAGGTCCGAGAACATCTTACAATGCTAACATAGACAAATCACATAAGTATGGCTTGGACTTATATGACAAGTACCTCATTTCTGACATGTGGAATATTGCTATGAATTATAACTATGTTCAGGCAATCATGGATAATGAAAATGATTATTCAGGCAATAAACTCCCAGGAGTCAGCAACCATAACATAAAAGCGACTCTGAGTTATCTTCCAAGCCAGTACTCCACTATAGCATTGACTCAAACTTACAGAAGTGAAGCCTACGCGGCAGATGACTTTGCCAACAACTTTAGCCAAAAACAGAATGCTTACATGAGCACAGACATCTCCGCTTCTTACGCAAAAGAAAAATGGGAAGTTTTTGCTAAAATAAACAATCTGTTCAACCAAAAAAACGGTTTATGGACACAAGATGATGCTATCTATCCTGTAAACTTTACAACTACTGCGATTGCAGGGTTGAAACTAAAATTTTAAAAGAGAATTATGTATAAGCTAAATACAAGAGAGTTCATAAAATATAAACTTTTAAACTCTCTGTTTTTAGGTTTCAGCGTTGGGACTATATTTGCCATCTACACGCCGCTTTCTCCATCCATATACAGTATGGGTGGAATTTTGCTGGCAATCGGCATGCTCGTTATCGCAAAGTTTTACTACAAGATTTTAAATATGGAATATTTTTACAAAATCTCACTGCTTGTTGAACTTGTTTTACTCTTTGCAATCACATACTTTTTAATTTTTTCCTACAACTACACAACAGCTCTCATCTACTATATCGGGTACCAACTCACCTTTACCTTTGGCTCTTATCTTATTCGAGCTGAAACACTCTTTTTGAAAAAAACAAAAAATATAACATTTGTGGATGTTGCAAAACAAAAAGGCTATCTCATCGGAATGCTTCTTTCATATCTGTTTTATAAATTTTTAGAAGAAGTCTTACATGTAAGCGATAAAGAAGTACAGGTTTATGATATTCATTTCCTTCTTTTAGTGATTCAGATAGCGATTATTTTTTATTTGTTAAAGTCGTTTCAAAAACAATAAATTTACATACGAGGACAAGAGTGAAAACATATAATATATTTACAAACAAAGAGGATTCTTTTCCAACAGGAAAAGCGGACTTTTTACTCGCAGCATCAGTTACAAGAACATGTGAGATTGTGGGGATAACGCAGACTGGAATTCCCGGGCTTATACCCCTCACCCCTACTTTAGATGCGGAGTTTATTATCAACGAAAAAGTCTTTTCTATCGGCGAACTGGCTGAGACCCAGACAGGTATTCCAACTCCTGCTATTATCACTCGAGCTGTTCATAATTTAACCCCTTTTAGTTCTATAGAGATTTTAGATTTGGGCTTGCAAGTAACACCTCAAAATTCCATTTGCCATACCTTTGGGATTTCACCCTCTGAGTCTATTGCTGATGGAGCCAATATTGATGCGAAAAGTGTATTTCGAAAAGGGATGAATGCCGGAAGAAGCTATGAGCTTAAGGGAAATTATCTCATCTTAGGCGAGAGCATTCCAAGCGGAACAACGACGGCAGAGGCAACCGCCCTAGCCTTAGGATACGATTGCAGAGATGATTTTTCTTCAAGTTTTTTGAACGTTCCAAACATCATAAAAGATGAAACAATAAATAAAGCCCTTTCACTCATAAACGAAGATATGAATTCATTTGAAAAATTATCTCTAGTAAGTGACAATATGCTCATTTTCTGTGCCGGTTTTCTCATGGAAGCATCAAGAAGGTTTCATGTGGTTTTAGCAGGAGGAACTCAAATGGCAGCGTGTTTGCTCGTAGCAGATAAACTCAGAGAAGATGTGTTTATGAGAATAAAACATGACAACATAACCCTAGCCACAACCTCTTGGGTGGCAAATGATAAAAACTCAGATATAGCGCATTTGCTGTCACTTTTAAGCTTTACTCCACATGCAGTTTACACAAGTTTCTCATTTGAAGATGCCACCATCCCCGTGCTAAAAAAATATGATGAGGGGGAAGCCAAAGAAGGCGTAGGAGTCGGCGGAGCTCTTGGATATGCAAATGCAAACAATGTAAAAGAGGACGAGCTCTTGGAAGCTATAGAGTATTTGCTATACTCTATGTAATTTTCCAATATGTTTCTAAAAAACAAAAGCTTTTTTGTAGAGTTTTAACATTTACATTCAGATATAATTTGCAATAATGAAACCAATAAAAAGCGATTAAATATGAACCTCTTGTCAAAAGAATCTCCTCTCGAAGTAAGCATAGCAAAAATGAAAACCGTTTTGGTAAATGTCGGGTGCGAGACTACTTTTTCCTCAGAAAAACATCCTCTGCAAAACTGCTACTCTGTAAATCTTGCTTCCCTCGAAGCACCAAGACATATCTACTCAAACGGCAAAGGAATCATCTCAGAGGCTTCCATGGCAAGTGCTTTTGGTGAGTATATAGAACGGCTTCAAACAAATAACTTTTTTATAGATTTTCATCTTCCTAGCAGAAAATATTATCCTGATGAGGTTGCTTTTGAGTTTGGAGGTGAGTATCTCAATGAGGAACTTCTTAAAATTTACAATCCACATGCAGAACTCAGCGATGAAGATTTAGTAGACTTTAACAGTGACTACGAAGATAAAATAGTCGCCCTTCCCTTTATGAAACACTCAAACAAAGAGCAGGTATACATACCACTCAATATTTTGAGCAACCTCTATCTAAGTAACGGTTTAGCAACCGGAAACACTCCTAAAGAAGCGCAAGTTCAAGCACTCAGCGAAATTTTGGAACGCTATGCAAAGATAGAGATTATCAAAAATGGTTACGCACTTCCAAGCTTTCCAAAAGAGATAATCGAGTCCTTTCCGAGGGTTCACAGCGACGTTTTAGCGCTTCGTAAACTGGGTTACATCATAGAGGTTTTAGATGCCTCTTTGGGCGGAAAATTTCCTGTAACTGCCATCTCTCTCATCAACCCTGAAAACTCCACTCTTTTTGTCTCGTTCGGAGCACACCCTATTTTGGAAGTTTCATTAGAGAGAACCATGACGGAGCTCATGCAGGGAAGAGGACTAGAAAACCTTGACACCTTTGAAATTCCGACCTTTGACATGAGTTTAGTCGCAGACAGCTTTAACCTTGAATCCCATTTTGTGGACAGCAACGGAAAACTGGGTTTTGGTTTTTTAAGCTCTAAAAAAAGTTTTGACTACGCTCCATGGGCGTATAAAGGAAATAGCACTGAGGCAGAACACAACTTTCTTGTAGAGATTTTTGAGAACATGCAAAAAGAGATTTACATCCGAGAGTACGACTATCTAGGCTTTTATTCATGCCAGATAATTGTCCCAAGTGTGTCTGAGGTTTACCCGATAGAAGATTTGATTTACAACAACAAAAACGGCGGTAAACTGATTCGTGATATGGTTTTAAACTTTAGAGATTATGACCCTGAAGATATCCTCATAAGTATCGAATCCCTTGAAGAATCTCTCAACATAGAAAAATACATCGGTGTTATCTTTAAAAATAATTTTACCATGAGAGAGTTCAAAGCTCAGATTTTGCTGCTGCTTCAAGAGAGCGATGAAGCCTTGGAACTGTTAGAATATGGAACAAATAAACTGGGGCACATCCTGGTCGAACTTGCACGCATGGAAGAAAAAGAGCTGGATTTTGCAGAGTACGAAGATGCGCTTTACAATATCTTCGGCGAAGAACGAGTTCAAAAAGCACTGAGAATTCTTGACGGTGATGATTTCCTCATAGATATGACGCTTCATGAAGATTACAACAACATGCTTGACATGTATGACAAGCTAGAGAAAAAAAAGAGTGGAATACTAGAATGACATACAAAGCCTGGTTTGATGAACATGCAACAAAACACAAAATAATTGTGGATAAGCTAATATCAAAAAAATTTACAAAAGAACAGATTATCGAATATTTCGATTTTGACAACATGGTAAAAGAAGAGCCGAACTTCTGCCCGCTTTATGCTGATAACAAAAAGTGTCATGACATGGAAAATTTAAACTGTTACTTATGTGCCTGTCCCAACTTCAGGTTTAACGACAATGGTTTAGAGAGTTATAACGAGTTTAAAATTTTAAGCAAATGCGAGATACACAACGGTGAAAAGTTTGCACACAAAGGTCTCATTCATCAAGACTGCTCAAAATGCACAGTTCCCCATCACAAAGCCTATGTTCTTAAAAACTTTGATTTGGACTGGAAAAAGATTATGAGAGAATGTATTGCATGACAGTATGTCATAATAATCACATTGAAATACTCTTTTAGATAAAATCTTTCATTTTTTGATAGAGAAATAAAGAAGTTTATAGATGAACAATGAAGTCTTACTATATACAGATGAGAATGGGAATGTGAGCTTAGATGTTTCGCTAGAAAATGAAACAGTTTGGTTAAGTCAAAAACAGATGGTAGAATTATTTGGAAGAGATAAATCTGTTATATCAAGACACATAAAAAATATATTTAAAGATCAAGAACTAGATGAAAATTCAACTGTTGCAAAAAATGCAACAGTTCAAATGGAAGGAAATAGAGAAGTTGTTAGAGAGGTTGAATACTATAATCTAGACATGATAATTTCATTAGGATACAGAGTTAATTCAAAAAGTGCAACGCAATTTCGTATATGGGCAACAAAAATACTCAAAGAGTATCTGGTCAAGGGGTATGCCATAAACCAAAAAACGGTGCAAAAGTCACAACTCAATGAACTCACAGAAACTATAAACCTGATTAAAAACTCCATAGAAAACAAAGAGCTTATCAGAAAAGGCGAAGCAACCTACCTCTTTGGCAATGAAAAGGCAAATGAATTTAAAGGGATTATCAGAAATATTTACCACGCATTCAGCGACGGAAACAAACGGATAGGCTCATTTATATTTTATACTCTTTCTAAGCAAAAACGACCTCCTTTACAAAGCAAACGGCGAGCTGAGAATAAACGATAATGCCCTAGTTTCACTAGCACTTCTCATAGCTACAAGCGACCCTCAACAAAAAGAGTTAATGGTGAAGTTAGTCGTCAATTTGTTGGGAGAATAATATGGAACTAGTTTATTTATGGGTTGACGAGTATAAAAATATGAGGAATAAGGGTTTACGTTTTCGACTAGGTTTACATGTAAAGAACTTTTTTTTTGTACTTTTTTGGATAAAAATGATATAAATAGAAGGAATCATACAAAATTGATACAAGATATTTTAAAATAATTTGAAATAGGATTAATATGAACTCACTAAGCATATTCGGAACAAGCAGTGACGCTGGAAAATCTACTCTTAGTTTTGCCATCACTTACCTCTTGCATCATCGAGGCATAAAAGTCGCTCCTTTTAAAGCTCAAAATGTCTCAAACAACTCTCAGGTTACTGATGACGGCGGGGAGATTGCTATTCCTCAGTATTTTGCGGCAGAGGCTATTGGGCTTAAGACATCTGTTTACATGAATCCTATTCTTTTAAAGTCCGGTGGCAATTCCAAGGCTCACATGATTGTAAACGGTAAAAGTATCGGAGATAAAGATGTTTGGAGTTATTATCGGGATATTGACGCTTTAAAGCCACATGCGAAAAAAGCTTTTAAAAAGCTGCAGGAAAAATATGATTGTATTGTGGCTGAGGGTGCGGGCAGTCCTGTGGAACTGAACTTGATGAACAAAGATTTATCCAATATTTACATCGCAGATAAGTTTAACACGAAGATTATTCTGGTTGCAGACATTCAGCGTGGCGGAGTTTTTGCTTCAATCTATGGAGTATACAAGCTGCTTCCTCACAAACTCAGGGAGAATGTTATCGGAGTGATTGTCAATAAGTTTCAGGGCGATATGAGCCTTTTTGATGAGGGTGTGCAAATCATAGAAGAAAGGTTTCATATAAAAGTGCTTGGTGTTGTCCCGTTTAAGCCTTTCAACCTTGGGTTTGAAGACAGTGAGTCGATTATGAACTATGTTCAGGACACAACAAAAGCCATCATAAAAGTGGGAGTTATAAAGCTTCCGCATATCAGCAACTTTACAGATTTCGAGCCGCTTGTGGCTGATAAAGAAATCGAGTTATCATTCATATCTAATCCTAGCGAAGTTTTATCTTGTGATGTTCTTGTTGTGCCGGGAAGTAAAAGAGTTGTTGATGATTTGCTATGGTTAAAAGAGCGCGGATTTGAGAAAGCTCTTAGCTCAAAAAAACAAAAGATTGTAGCTGTCTGTGGCGGCTACGAGATGATGTTTGAATCCATCCTAGACCCTTGGCATGTAGAATCCAACAAGGAAAAGATAAAAGGCTTTGCAAAATTTAAAGGTGATGTGATTTTTCACAAAGAGAAGATACTCCAAAAAAGAAGTTACACTCTTTTTGGATGTCTAGTTGATGGCTATGAAATCCATAACGGTGTTTCTAAACATATTGCTAAAGAGCAAAAAAATATCTATGGAACTTTCGTTCATGGGCTTTTTGACAGTGATGATTTCAGATATAAGCTGTTTAGCGAGATTGATAAAAACTATGAAGGTTATAATTTTAAAGAGTATAAAGCTAAGACAATAGCTGAATTTGCCAAACATGTAGATGTACATGTAGACATGGATTTCATAGAAAGAGAGCTTTATGTGTAGACTTATACATTCACCGCAATCCTGTTCCTTCCCGCTTCTTTAGCCTTATAGAGAAGGTCATCTGCTTCTTTATATAAATCATCATAAAGTCTTATAGAATTTGCATCTTTTACAACTAGACCAAATGATGCCGTAATATATTTGCTTACAGGATTTTTTTTATGCTCAATATGCAGATTTTCAATATTTTCTCTCATACCGTCTATCAGTACTTTAGCTTCCTCTACACTTAAACCTTTAAATAAAACTCCAAATTCTTCACCACCAAGTCTAAAGCAATAATCATCTGCTCTTTGCATAGACTTCTGCATGGATACCGCCAGACTTTTTAACACTTCATCTCCACCAACATGTCCGTATGTGTCATTATAGAGTTTAAAGTAATCAACATCCAAGATTGCTAAACATATATTTTCATTCTCTCTTTTTGCACTGTTGATTAATTTTGGAAAAATATTATTAAAATATCTTCTATTATAAAGTCTTGTTAAATCATCTGTAACACTTATTTCTTCGAGTCTTTTTTCAATCTTTTTGCGTCTTTCTATCTCTGCACTCAATCTTCTATTTACAAAAATAATGGTTCCCAAAATGATACTAAATACTAAACTAACTCCAGCAACCCAACTAAATACAAGAGTGTAATTTGTACCTCTATCAAAATTTACAGATATCCATTTATTTAAAATTTCTTGTTTTTGCGTTAAGGGGACAAGATCAATGGCTTTGTCAAATATACCTTTTAAGATAGGTTCATCAGATCTTGTGCCAATACCAAGGTCCCAAGTCTCATCAAATTTACCGGCTATTTTCAGTTGACCTATATAATCTTTTTGTATGTAATAACCTGTAGTAGCCAATGCATCAATAAAGCCATATAACTTTCCATCTTTCACTTTTTCCAAGCCGTCTTTTACATTTTCTACATCAACCAAAAGCATATGAGGATAACGTTCTCTTAAAATTTTTCCAAAAGCATAACTTTTGACAATGCCAATCTGTTTATTTGCTACTTTCGTAATATCACTAATAAAGAGCTCATCAAGGTTTGTAACAACAACTAAAGGAAAGCTTAAATATGGTTTTGTAAAATCCATATATGCTCTTCTCTCTTGTGTAGGCATAATCAAAGAAAAAATATCACACTTACGCTGTTTTCCGTAGTCTAAAGATTCGCTCCAGGTTTTCGTATTTATCATTTGAATAGGCGTTGCGATATATTTTTCCATCAAAGCTATATAATCAGAGCTCATTCCGATATGCTTACCCTTATCATTCATCTCTAATGGCATCCAATCAGGATCTATACACATTTTTATAACTTTTTTATTTTTTAAATACTGATTTTCTTCTTTTGTAAATGAATTTTTATTCTCCTGCTTTTTAATAGGGTCAAAAATATAATCTTCTATTTGGACTGCATTTGTTATGAGTCCGTATTTTTTGTAAATATTTAAGGTATATTCTATTCTCCCTTTATCCAATGTACCTACAGGAACAGCTTTATGCTGTATCAGCTGCTCGAGTGCATCAGCTTCATATCTTAAATGCTCTATTGATTTATCTTTAGCATATTTCTTTTTTATCAACTTGACTATCTCTTCTTTATGCTCTAATGCGTAAATCCATCCTTTTATAGTGGCTTCTTTAAATTTTTCTACTCTTTGTGGATTGTTTTTCACCTCTTTAGTACTTGTAAAGAGCATATCGCCATACAAATCAAAACCATAATTGGCAGGATTGAGAATATTTATATCAACACCCATCTGCTTAAAATAAAACGGTTCATTACTCAAGTAACAGACATAGGCATCTGTTTTCTTTTCCGCTAAATAAGTATGATTTGTTTTTTCTTTGATTCTTGATAAGTTTGCTTTAACATTAAGACTTTTGAGCATCGCCAGTATGCCGAAACCATCTACATCCTTTTTATAAAATGTTATATCTTTATTGTTTAGTTTATATGGGCTGTCTAGCCCACTGCTCTTGAGAGTCACAAGCACATTCGGCGAATGCTGAAAAATCGGGGCAACAATAATAATCGGTTCACCTTTTGCTTGATACAGCAGTAAAACAGAATCTGCAACACTATAATCTGCTTCACCGTCAATGACCTGTTTAATGTTGTTTTTACTAAGATCTCTTTCTCGAATCTCAACATCTAAACCGACATCTTTGTAAAATCCTTTTTCATATGCCGCATAATAGCCGGCAAACTGGAACTGATGTAACCACTTAAGCTGTAAAACAAGCTTTTCATCGGCAGATAACGAACTAAATAAAATTAAAAATATTAAAATAAATTTTGTCAAACAAACTCCGTTTTTGCTAAAAACATATAAGTTTAGAGTATACTTTTTTCAGTATTCATAAACACTTAAATTTCCCTTCAAGACTCTCTGGATATCCAGCTATTATGATTGTAAAAAATAAAATTTATTGTTATTAGATATAATTTCTAAAAGGATTACATGTTGCGATTTATTATTACTTATTTACTGATTTTACTTAGTTTTACACTTGTGCATGCCAAAGATATCGATACAAATGAAGATGCTCTTAAAAAGATGATTGGACGTATGTTAGTTGTTGGTTTTGAGAATGAAAAAATTGATAAAGATACAAAAATTGTCAAACAGATTCAAAAATATGATCTTGGCGGTGTTATATTATTTGACCACTTTTATGATGACAGAAATAAAACAAAAAATATACGCTCATCTATACAACTCACAGAGCTTACATCAAAACTCAAATCTTTTTCTAAAAAGCCTCTTCTTATATCCATAGACCAAGAAGGCGGTAAAGTTGCCCGTTTAAAACCGGCTTTAGGATTTACAGAGATACCCTCTGCGAAAACTGTTGCAACATTTTCTCTTTCACATGCCAGAGAAACTTATGAAGCCCAGGCGAATATGCTTCAACAAAATGGCATAAACTGTGATTTTGCTCCGGTTGTAGATTTGGCAGTAAATCCGGACAATATGGTAATTTCCGGACTTGAACGCTCTTATGGAGGCTCGAGTGATATAGTTACTCAGTATGCAAGAATCTTTATGAATTCACTCAAAAAAGAAAATATCATCAGTGTTTTAAAACATTTTCCAGGACATGGTTCTTCCGTAGGAGATTCCCATGAGGGCTTTGTAGATATAAGCCAAACTTGGAACAAAAAAGAACTTGAACCTTACAGAAATCTCATAAACTCAAAAGATGCAGACGTGATAATGACGGCGCATGTTTTCAATTCTCAACTCGATAAAGAATATCCGGCGACTCTTTCGTACAATGTAAACACAAAACTCCTCAGAGATGAGATGCACTACAAAGGCATAATCATCAGTGATGATTTGCAGATGAAAGCAATCTCAGATCATTTTACGCTCAAAGAAACTGTTACTTTAGCCATAAATTCCGGTGTAGATATTCTTCTATTTGCAAATCAGCTTGCAAAGCAAGACATTGATATACTGATTGATACTATCTACTATCAAGTTCAAAGCGGTGCGATTGCGCTTGCTAGAATCATTGAATCAAATCATAGAATTGAAAATTTACATATAAAAAATTCTATTATAAATATGCCGATTGATTTTACAGACAATCGAGTCCAAATGACAAAGGATTATATAAAACAGCACTACGGTTTGGAACCTCAAAATATAATTATAGAACCTAAAATCATAGTATTGCACTGGACCGCTGTTATGAATTTTGATGATTCTTTTAGACGATTAAAACAAGAGAAACTTTACAGCGACAGAAGCGATATTGCAAGCGCCGGTGCATTAAATGTTTCCTCTCACTTTTTAGTTGCCAGAGATGGAACCATCTACCAGCTGATGCCTGACAACTGGATGGCTCGCCATGTTATAGGGCTGAATTATTCCAGTATAGGGGTTGAAAACATTGGCGGAGAAGGTGATAAAAAAGAGGATTTGACTGAAGCACAACTTCAGGCAAACATCAAACTTGTTCAATACCTCAAAGCCAAATATCCAGAGATAGAATATCTTATCGGTCATCTTGAATACACACAGATGGAGAGCACTCCGCTTTGGCTTGAAAAAGATGCCGATTACAGAACAAAAAAAGTAGACCCTGGAGAGAAGTTTATGGCACAAGTAAGAGAAAGTGTGAAAGATTTGGAGCTTCAAAAACCGTAATGAATAGTTCTTTTTCCTCTCTTGACTGGTTCGTTTTTTTCGCTTACTTTTTAGTTCTTGGTGTTACTTCATACGTTCTCAGTCAAGGGAAGATAAAAACCTCCAGAGAGTACTTCGTAAGCGCAAATTCTATGCCCATGTTTGCTGTCGCCATCTCAGTACTGGCTACTTCCCAATCAGCAGCAACTTTTTTAGGCGTACCGGAATTTTCTTACAAAAATGATTTTACTTTTATAGGCTTTTATCTCTCAGCACTTCTTGCTGTTATCTTCGTAGCCTTTGTTCTTATACCAAAATTCTACGCCCTAAGAGCAGTTACAGTATATGAACTCTTAGAGAGCAGATATGGAGAGAGTGCTAAAAAACAGGCTGGACTCATGTTTTTAGTCGGAAGAGTTCTTGCCAGTGGAGCACGTCTTTATATCGGTGCCTTAGCTATCTCTATGATTTTATTTGGCGACATCCTATTTTTGCATGTCATGCTTTCTATCACAGTGCTCATGTTCGGAGCTTTGGCATACACCTATTTCGGTGGTGTAAAATCGGTCATATTAAGTGATATCATCCAGGCGATAATCTATGTTGGTGCGGGTGTTGTCGTACTAGTGTATCTTTACTATTCACTTGAACATGTAAATATCTTGCAGACTCTCCAAGAACATCAAAAGCTTCGTCTTTTTGATATATCCATGGATGGCAAGTTCAGTGTGATTGGGCTTTTAAGCGGCTGGTTGCTTCTCAACATCGCAGCATTCGGACTCGATCAGGATATGACGCAAAGAGTTTTGAGTTGTAAAAATAAAAATGAGGCTGCCAAGTCTTTAATAGTCTCTATTTTACTCATCATTCCCGTTGTCCTCCTCTTCTTGTCCATCGGTGCCCTGCTCTTCGTTTTTTACCAAAATGCTGATGTAGTTCAAAATTTTGATGGGGAAAATATCACTATCTTTATGTACTATATTTTAAATGAGATGCCTGAGGGTCTTCGCGGTTTAGTAACTGTTGGAGCAATTGCGGCAGCACTCTCTAGCACCAACTCCGTTTTGGGTGCAATGGCTTCTGTTGCCATAGAAGATATCTATAAACCGTGGAAATTAAAACACTCACATGTAGAGGAAATGCACTTTGTAAAAGCCGCCAGAGTTGCCGTGTTGTTTTTTGCAGTTCTCTTATCCGCCATGGCGATGGTGAGTTACTTTTGGCAGAGATACAGCGACCTTTCTTTGATTAGTTTTGCTCTTGGCGTCATGGCTTTTGCATACACTGGACTTTTGGGAGTTTTCTTCTCTGCCATTTTTACAAATCGTGGGACTGCGAAACTGGTTCCATGGTCGCTTCTTGGAGGATTTGTGAGTGTTTTAGCTTTACAGCCTTACACTTTTGGAATCAACATCGGCTTCTCATGGCAGATAGTTATTGGGACGATTATTGCTTTTAGCCTTATGCAATTAGGAAAGAATGATGAATGAGTTTTACATAGGTGTCATGAGCGGAACGAGTCTTGATGGTGTGGATGTAGTTCTTTGCGAAATAAACAGTGCAAAATGTACCTTGGTTTCATCACTTGAATACCCGTTTGATAAAGAGTTAAAAGAAGAAATTCTAGAACTTATCTCAGGAACTGCAACAGTCGAGCAAATCGGGATTTTAGACAACAAACTTGGAAATTTATTTGCAGATGCAATCAACAGCTTTATTAAAAAAGAGAAAATCGATACCGATAAAGTTACAGCTATCGGACTGCATGGACAAACACTTTGGCATAAACCAGAGGGCAAAAACAGATTTTCCATGCAGCTTGGAGATGCGAATATTGTTGCAGCAAAAACAGATATTCAGGTCGTAACAGATTTCAGAAGAATGGACATGGCAAACGGCGGGCAAGGAGCACCTTTCGCTCCCGCATTTCATCAGTTTGTATTTTCAGGACTTGGTCAACATGTAGCAGTTTTAAATATCGGCGGCATGGCGAACATAACACTTTTAGGCGAAAATTTACAAGGCTGGGACACTGGAACCGGAAATGTTTTGATGGACTCTTGGATACAGAATTCTCAAAATAAACCTTATGACAAAGATGGAGAATTTGCAAAAAAAGGCAAGGCAGACGAAAGTCTTTTAAACTCATTTTTAAACGATGAGTATTTTAAAAAAGCACCTCCAAAAAGTACAGGTCGTGAGTATTTCAATGACAGTTGGCTCTCCCAGCATTTGCCTATATTTCAAACCATCAAAGATGAAGATATTCAAAGAACTCTGCTGGAGCTCACAGCACAAAGCATTGCCAATGATGTGAAAAAAACTGCTACCGATTTACTCATAGTTTGTGGTGGCGGTGCAAAAAATAATTTTTTAATGAGCCGTTTAAAAGAGTTATGTAACATAGAAGTAAAGAAGAGTGATGATTATGGAGTAAGCAGTGAGTTTATGGAAGCTATGGCTTTTGCATGGCTGGCTTACAAAAGAATTCATAGAGAAAAAGTAAAGTTAAGTTCTGTAACCGGTGCAGATAAAGACTCGATTTTAGGTGGGATTTATGGATAAGATAAGAGAGTGGTTAAATAGTACGCCCTATAAAGATTATAAGATTGAAATAGCTTCTGCAGATGCCAGTTTTAGAAAATACTATAGACTGGTTGGGGAACATGACACCTTTCTTTTGATGGATTCCTCTTTAGAAAAAAGCTCTCTGGAACCATTTATACGGGTAACTGAAAAACTTTTAAGAGTTGATATCAATGCACCTAAAATTTTAGAACAAAACCTCGAAGAGGGATTTTTGATTATAGAAGATTTTGGAAATACCCACTACTTAAATGTCTTAAATCATGATAATTTCAAAACTCTTTATTCTAAATCTATAGATACAATTATCACTATGCAAAAAACAGACATAACTGGGCTTCCAGCCTATGACAAAGCATTTTTACACTCCGAGATGGACTTAATGCAGGAATGGTACTTTAAAAAACTTTTAAAGAAAAATCTCAGCAAGGATCACATTGAAATTCTCAAAAATACACTTGAGAAGATTTCAGATGTGGTTCTCTCTCAACCTCAAGGCGTTTTTGTTCACAGAGATTTTCACTCACGAAATATTATGCTCACACCTGAAGATGAAATAGGCGTGATTGACTACCAAGACGCTATGCATGGAGCTATTACTTATGATTTGGTTTCTCTCTTAAAAGATTGTTATATTGAGTTTGACAGAGAAGAGATCATAAAACTTGTACTTGAATTTAGAGACAAGTCAGGCTTAAAAACAAGCGATGGAGAGTTTATAAAATGGTTTGATTTTATGGGTATGCAGCGCCATATAAAAGTTCTTGGGATATTTTCAAGACTCTATATAAGAGATGAAAAAAATGGGTATTTAAAAGACATTCCACTTACTCTTCAATACCTTTTTGACACAGCCAGATTATATGAAGAAACCAAACCTTTGGCAGAACTTTTGAAACAACTATGAAAGCTATGATCTTATCCGCTGGTCGCGGAGAGAGAATGAGACCACTCACAGACACTCTTCCCAAGCCACTTTTAGAGGTTCAAGGCAAGCCTCTGATAGTATGGCATATAGAAAAACTCTCAGCCTGTGGGTTTGAAGAGATTATTATAAACATTGCGCACTTGGGCTACAAAATCAAAGAGTTTCTTGGAAATGGCTCAAAGTATGGAATCAATATTGCTTATTCTGATGAACAGAAAGAGGGAGCGCTGGAGAGTGCCGGCGGGATTATCAAAGCTCTTCCTTTACTTGGCAATGATACTTTTTTGGTTGTCAATGGTGATATTTTTTGTGACTATAATTTTGATGGAAACTTTAAGCTAGAAGGCAGATTGGCTCATCTTATTTTGGTACCAAATCCTGAGCACAATCCGAATGGAGACTTTAGCTTAAATGGTACTTCTGTTTTAAATGATGCGGACATAAAATACACGTTTTCAGGAATTGCTTACTATAATCCCGAATTCTTTAAGGGCTTCAAACCTGAAAAACTTGCTTTAGCTCCCCTGCTTCGAAGTGCAATAAAACAAGAAAAAGTCAGTGGCGAACTTTATAAAAACAAGTGGTACGATATAGGTACTCCACAAAGATTAGAAAAAATAAACAGGAAATGAAATGATAAAATTACTTCTACTTTTAGTTATTAGTACGATGTTATCTGCTAAATATGACAATTGTGATTTCAAAAATAAAGATTATATCGATGTATGTAAACAAGTCGTAAAAAATGGTGTATCTTACGAATATGCGAATAAATTTTTACTCTCCTACTTTAAAACAAAAAAGTTTGATGAAGTGAGTTGGAAATATCTTCAACCAAAATATATAACCGTACATAAAGCGAATGAAAAAAAAGCAAATAATGTTTTAGTAAAATACATACCAGAGATTGTTGAACATTTAAAACAGTATCAAGAAGTTTATGATTATTCCGAAAAAAAATATGGTGTAAACCGTGAAATAATAGCGGCTATTTTGATGAAAGAAACTAAACTTGGGAAGATAAAACCAACACATGATGCATTTATAGTTTTCAATACTATAGTCCTAAGAGGCAAGGGAACAACTCAAAGAGAAAAATGGCTACTGAATATGGGTAAATCAAATATGTCCGCCATAATCACCTACTGTTATACGACCGGTCTTGCTCCTGAAAAATGTAATCTCGCTAGCTCATATGCAGGAGCAGTAGGAATTCCGCAATTCATGCCAAACAGTTTCATTTATGCAGATGGATACAAAACCAAAGTTGGTGATTTAACAAAAATGGAAGATGCCATAACAGCTGCCAGCAGGTATTTACATGACAAAGCTGATTTTAGCAAACTCATAGAGTGGGATAAAATACCTGAAATGCCAAAGATAGAATCAGCTTGGTATGACTATGAATTTAAACATAAAAATGCTTCATTTGTTTATAGTGAAAGTAAAAAAACTGATCAAGTTTATGACTGCTTCACATGTGGAAAGAGTGAACTGGATTATGTAAGAGAATACACTAAAAAAATCATGCGCTATAACAACTCATCCAACTATGCTGTTGGAGTTATGAGACTTGCCTATGATGCGAATAAAGCTTTATAGACTAGTTCACATTTTTATTATGTTCTATCATTTATGACTTCATCATAATCTTCAACTCTATTTCTACCATTTTCTTTTGCAAAATAGAGTGCTTGATCCGCGTTATGAAATATTTGATTGCCTTGAAGAAGGTCACCTTTTGTTGCGTAAAAATGACCAATAGATACAGTTAAAATCTTTAGTGGATAACTATAATCATGTTCTATTTTCATATCTGCGATGGAGTCACATATCTCCTGAGCATGAGCCATCGATTCCTCTTTGGAAAGCCCGGAGTAGATAACACCAAATTCTTCTCCTCCAATACGAAATATAAATTCATTACTTCTTTTTAGAGACGCTTTAAATTGTTCTGCCAATGCTTGAAGCAAAACATCCCCTTTATCATGACCGTAATTATCGTTATAAAGCTTAAAATGGTCTATGTCTATAATCAAAAATGTTAAAGATTGATTACTTCGCAAGGCTCTGTTTATCTCCCCCGTAAATATTTTGTTAAAGTATCTACGATTATATAAACCTGTCAACGGGTCTGTAATTGACAACTCTTCAAACTTCTTTTTAAGATTATATGTTTCTGAAATATCGCTAAATGTGACAATATAGTGCATGTTATTATCTTCATAAATTTTTTTCGCTTGAACCGCAAAATAGTATATCTTAGAATTATGTATAATCTTTGCTATAGGTTGTTCTTTAGAAAAAACTTCTCCTATCCACTTACTTTTTACATTTGAAATAAAATTTTCCTCATCTTCATTCTCAAAAAATCGGCAAATACAATCATGTTCTTTTAAAAATATATCAAGTGAATCATACTCAGAGAACAACTTGAAAAAAGCTTGGTTTGCTTTAAGTATATGCTCTGCATTTGTAACAATAATAATATTTGGATTTTTATCAAACAAAGTGTTAAGATAAATACTGTTTTTTATACTTTCTTTTTCCAGCTCTTTTCTTTGCGTAATATTTTGATGTGTTCCTGCAAGTTCAACAGGTTTAGAATTTTTATCATAATATATAATAGAGCCGGCACACTCTATCCAAATGTAATTGCCATTTTTATGTTTCATCCTAAACTCAACTACATAAGGATTAGATTCTAAAATAGCATTCTCCACTATCGCATTTACATGTGATAAATCATCAGGATGAATCCATTTTTTCCAATCCTTAATTATCTCATTGTGCTTCTCTTTAGATAATCCCAATATAAAAAGCCATCTCTCGTCTGCCTTGTATTCATTAGTATGAAGATCCCAACTCCAATATCCCAATCTAGCTCCTTCAAGAGCATTCTTTAATTTACTGGCTTTTTCTTTCACTTTCTCTTCAAGAGTACTGTTTAATATCTCAATATCATGAACATGATGAAAAAATTTATACACTAAAATAATCAAAAATACAAATAGTATGCTGACAATAGCTGTTGTACTATAAAACTCCTTCCAAATTTCATCTGCACGGGTAAAATAAGGTTTAGCATTTATTTGTATAGCAATTCCTCCTCTTATAAAACCAAGCTTGTCTCCTGCCTTTTGATGGCAGGACATGCAGGCTTTTTCTAAATATAAGCCTTGTATATATTCAAATGTTTTTGTATTTTCAACAACTTGATATCTTTTTATATTTTTTGTATCAACTGTTTGAGAAATCTCTTTAAGCGCATCAGAATAAAAGCCTTTAGCCTGGTTTATTGGATTTACAGGAGTGTTACTTTTAAGATAAAATTTGAAATTATCATTTGTTGAATGTTCAGACAACATTCTGGTCATCCATGCCGGATTTATTTTTATCAAGGTCTCACCATTTGAATCTTTGATGGTGTTATTTTTTAGATAAGGATTTGGCTTATAATGTCCTTGGTAAGCAAAAACACCGCCAAGTTCCGCATTCCAAGCTCGAGTATTTACAATATCCTGATAATGCAAATCTGCTTGAGTTACAAGACTGTTTTTATGTGTATCTATCCCTTTGGAAGCAGAAGCATAAAAAGAAAATACCAAGACTATATAAGATAAAAGTGAAAAAGATAAGAAAAGTGAAAATTTATTATTTGTTGACATCATGGATTAATTCTATTACTAATTTGCTGTTAGAAATATAAATCATGTAATAACAGCTTTTAAAGTGTACCTCTTATTTGGCTCAATAACTTTAAAATCTTCAAAAGCATTAGCCGATTCAATGCAAACGAACTCTTTATAAGCCTCGTCATTCATACCACTCATCCTCTTACATTTCTCTATCCAAGGATTCCAAACTACCACTGAGGATGAGCCCTCATTCTTTATGCTTATCTCTCTGTCAATGTCTACTAAAAGCAACTCTTTGTCAACCTCTTGAAACACAGAGTCAAACTCTTTTGTAAATGTTATATCTCCTTGTTGGATACACTGCTCAGATGCTACAGCATCAAAGTAAGGCTTCTTATCCAGCCCTTTTATTTTTATGCTTGAGATGTCTGAAACATTAAAGTAAGTATGAAGTGCCTGCGTAAGTTTAAAGGCTTTATCATCCAAGTTTTTTGTTGTTAGTTCCATAGTCAATTTATCTGAAACAGTGACTATTAATTTCAACTCAAACCTATAGTTCCAAAGTTCCAAACTCTCTTTTGTTTCATTCAATTTAAAAGTGATTTGTGTAGTTTTGTCATCAATCTCTTTAGAATTTTCCAGTTTCCACATGCTGACTCTTGCAAAGCCATGTTGAGGCAAGTCTGGATTATTCATGCCAAACGAAGGCCAACAGATTGGAACTCCACCGCGGATAGATTTACCCAATTCAAAATCACTCACTTCACTCAGCCATAAAATAGGCTTTTCTGCATTTCTCCCATAATGAAAAATATGTGCGCCCTGCAAGGCAATCTTCGCGTGAGCAGAATCATTTCTTATTTCAATATATTCAAAACCATTTTCTTTCTTTTTAAATTCTATCATTTTCAAGATTCCATCTTATCTTCAAAAATTTTAACACCCGCTTGCTGATTTAAGTGTACCCCAAGAGTTGCATTCTCATCAATACTACGGATATGTAAATCTTGCTGAGGAAATGGAATTTCAATTCCGCCCTCATAAAGTGCATTATATATTAAAACCAAAAAACGGGAAGTTGTTCTTTTTGGATGGATAATCTCATCCCCTTGCAGCCATACACAAAGCTCAAAATCAACACTGCTATTTCCCATTTCGGTCATAAGGACTCTGGTAAATCTTACGCTATCGGTATATATATCAGCAAAATTAGTTCTCTCAACAGCATTTTTAACTACCTCAATTACTTTTTCCGGTTTGGTTCCATAGGCTACACCAAATGGAATATCAAAGCGTTTGACTTTGTCATTCATAGTCCAGTTAACAACATTGTTTTGAATAAAATTCTGATTTGGTATGATGACATCAATATTTGAGTTTGTAGTAAGCACGATAGAACGCATTCTGATATCCATAACATGTCCGCGGACTGAATCTGAAAGTTCTACATAATCTCCGACTTTTACACTTCTCTCAAACATTAAAATCAGTCCGGACACAAAGTTTGAAACAACATTTTGCAGACCAAAACCTATACCTACAGAAAGTGCTCCAGCTACAAGTGCGATGGAGGAAAGGTTAATACCCATTACATTTAAAGAGATAAAAAAAGCAATGATAATAATGAGGTAATTTCCAAGATTGGCCAGCATGGTTCGAGTGGATGAAGTAAATGATTTATTATGTGGCGCTATTCTTTTGATACTTACTTTATAATATCCTCCAACTAAAAATCCTCCGATGAAAATAAACAATGATATTACTATTTTCAATATACTTATGGGCGTTTCATTGACAGAAAAGATGGATTGACTGATTATCTTATAAAAAGATGCAATTATATTTTCAATCTCTTGCTTTGTTGAACCTGTAACCGTGTTGAGAATTCCAAATTGATTTACTTCCATAGTGTGAAGCATCGGTGTGACTGAAATCTTTAAAGAATCTGAATATTCAAACTTTGAAATTTCTTCCATTACATCTTTATCCAAGGAAAAAGCTTCTTTATTATTTTTCTTTATAAGCTCTGCAAATTGAATAAATCTTAATGTAATAATTTTTAAAATAACTTGATTGTACTCATCTTTTTTTGCATCTA
>CALCGG010000224.1 GCA_937900945.1 uncultured Sulfurimonas sp.
TGCAAAAAATGCACCAAACGGGCCACCCATCGCGATTCTATCCGGCCACCCATGTCGCTTGACATCCGGCCAGCAATGACGGAGCTTATCCAGCCACTTTGTGCTTGAGTCCGCGATTTTATATTCGGTTAAGTATTAACTGAATTTTCTAAGAGATATTTTCTAAATTCAACTACACTCTTTGTAAATTTTTACAAAGGTGTTACGATGAGGAAAATAAATATGAGACAGATTCGAGAAGTACTTAGATTGCATCTACTTGCAAATCTCTCTGCTAGAAAGATCCAAGGTGCTACAGGAGTAGCTAGAACAACAATTCAAGAGTATATTAAACGATGTAGTGATAGTGATATATCCTCAGTAGCTATATTAGACAAGCTGAATGATGATAACCTCAATGAAAAACTTTTTGGTATAACATCCACTACCATTTCCCCTAATTCATCTAAAGTAATGCCAGACTACAATGCTGTACATCAAGAAATGAAACGTAAGAAAAAAACAAAAGTCACTCTTATGTTTCTATGGGAGGAGTACAAATCCACCTATGGCGAAGATGCATATGCATACACACAGTTTCGAGTCTATTACAGAAGATACAAACAACGACTCAACCCATCAATGCGACAGATACATATAGCAGGAGAAAAGGTATTTGTAGATTATAGCGGTGTTGTAATTCCCATCCATAACCAAAAGACAGGTGAAATAGATACCGCTCAAATATTTGTAGCAGTACTAGGAGCAAGTGGTTACACCTATGTAGATGCTTCACTCTCTCAAAAACAAGAAGATTTTATCTACTCTCATGTATCTGCTTATGGCTTCTTTGGTGGAGTGCCAGAAGTGGTGGTTCCTGATAATCTTAAAAGTGCTGTTATATCGAATAACAAAAACGGTATTGTTATTAATGAGAGTTATGCTGCCCTTGCTAGATATTACTCTATGAGAGTAGAGCCTGCTCGTCCTTATAAACCAAAAGACAAATCAAAGGCAGAACAAGGAGTGCAAGGAATTCAACGATATATTCTTGCTTGTTTTCGTCATATGAAATTCTTTAGTGTAGATGAGCTCAATGAAGCGATAGCTGCACTACTTGATAGATATAACAATAAAGTGATGAAACACTTAGGAAAAAGCCGTACAGAACTATTTAAAGAGCTTGAGAAAGAGGAACTCCAGGCACTCCCTGCAAATAACTATGTGTATGAACAGTACAAACGAGCTAAAGTGAATATTGATTACCATATCACATTAGAAAAGTGCTACTACTCTGTACCTTTTCAATATTTGCAAAAAGAGGTTGAAATACGTTACTCCACTAACCATGTACGTATCTACTATAACAATGAGATTATTGCTACACATCCAAGACTCCGAACAGTTGGTGAGTTCTCTACTATACCTGAGCATAGATCCCCAGAACATGCTTATATTCATAATAAATGGAATCCTGATCGTCTTCGTTCTTGGGCAAAAAGTATTGGAGAGTATAGCTCTGTATTTGTAGAAGATTGCTTTGATGCAGTAGAGCATAAAGAGCATGCCTATAAAAAAATACTCGCAGTACTTAAGATGGCAAAAGAGTACGGTAATACAGAGTTTGAATTAGCACTAATATATGCACAAGAGAATAATCTTACTGCTACAAAGTCCATTCGTTCAGTGCTTGACAAGCGATTGTATCTACAAAAAAGTTCTAATAACAGAAGCTATACAACACCTACACTCTTTAATAACCATGAGAATCTTCGTGGTGCTGATGAGTACAAATAAAAACTAAAAATACAATAGAAGGATTTAAAAGATGACACATTCACAACTACAAGAAAAGATAGATATATTGGGTTACAAAGGACTTAAAGAGTCCTATGAGAGGCAGTGTGAAGATGTAAACTATGCAAAGATGAGCTTTGAAGAGAGACTCTATCAACTGCTTGATGCACAGGATATATTTTTAA
>CALCGG010000225.1 GCA_937900945.1 uncultured Sulfurimonas sp.
TTTTGGTGACGATTTCTAGTTAAAATAAAGTAAAATGTGTTTCGCACATTTTACTATAGTTAGCATTTTGCTATTTTTGGAATATTAATGTATAAACTCTGCTCACTTCTTTTTGAGACAACTAACAACTATAACACTAACCTGCAAACACTTTTAAAACTAATAAAACAAACTTCAAACAAATCCCTTATTGTTGCACCTGAAGTTTGTTTGACTGGTTTTGATTATGATAATTTTGAAGCAGTGATTGATTTTGCTCCACATGCCATTGAAGAAATAAAAAAAGCTTCCAAGAATAAAATCATCATGTTGACCATCATCGAAAAAAGAGGTGATAAAGTTTTTAACTTTGTAAAAGTTTTTCATAACGGCGAAGTAGTTTACGAGCGGGCCAAAGCTAAACTTTTTCGTTTTGGCGGTGAAGAGAAATATTTTAGCGAGGGTAATAAGGAGCAGGTTGCAATTATTGAAGTAGATGGAATTAAAATTGGAATTCTTATCTGTTTTGAGCTTCGTTTTAAAGAGTTCTGGATAAAACTTGAGGGAGCAGATGTTATAGCAGTTCCGTCTTGGTGGGGAGTTTTGAGAACTGAGCATTTTAAGGCATTGACCAGAGCTTTGGCGATTATGAACCAGTGTTTTGTTGTCGCAAGTGATAGTCTAAATGAAGAGTGTACGAAAATAAGCGGGATTATTAATCCGCAAGGGGAAGTTTCTCATAATGGGAATAAGCCTTGCTTAAGTGTGGATTACGACAAAAAAGAGATAGCCTTGATGAGGCGATATATGGATGTAGGTATTGAATAGAATTACAGCAACAAAAACAGCCCGTTTAGCTGAAGAGTGTCATAATAAATTTGCACTCAGTAAAGAAGTAAAGAATGCAATAGCGAGTACAAACAGAGAAGCTTTCGTCCCAATGGGTTTTAAACATAATGCCTATAAACTTGATGCTCTGCCTATGGGTTCTGCTCAGTGGATAAGCTCACCTTTGACGGTCGCAAAGATGACAGAGTATTTGGAACCGCATGGTGCTGACAGGGTTTTGGAGATAGGTTGCGGAAGCGGTTATCAAGCTGCCGTTCTTTCACATATGTTTCGGGGCGTATTTACTATAGAGCGGATAGAATCATTGATGCTAGAAGCAAAAAGCCGCTTTAGAGAGCTCAAGATCAACAATATTCACACAAGAACTGATGATGGTCAAAATGGATGGATACAGTATGCTCCCTATGACAGAATACTTTTTTCGGCTTCCGCAAAAGAGATTCCTCAAAAAATTTTTGAACAGTTAAGGGATGGAGGCGTTTTGGTCGCTCCTATGGAAAATGGCGGTAAGCAAATTATCACCCGTTTTAAAAAGAATGGCTCCACTATTGTGAAAACCGAACTTGAGTCATGTGACTTTGTGCCTATTTTAAATGGGGTACAAAAGTAATCATTCTCATTTTATAGCTTATCAAAGAACTATATTGTAGAATTATACTAAATAAAATCAGGGTGTAGTCATGGAAGAGATGTACGGCATAAAATATTCACAACCAAAAGTAGTTTTACTTCAAGATACGGGTATTGGTGTTGCTGAGGCTGCTGCTAGAACTTGTTATGATTCATTTGAAAACAGCGAAAATGAAGTTATAAAATATATTGAAACAAATATGCCTGATGATGAGATGTGCGATGATATAAATGAGATAGAAGAGTCTAATCTTTTGAATGACTTGGCTTGGACCTATTTTCATCACTCTATTTTAGAACATGCAAATCTCAGTTTTTTAGTTCGCGGTACTTCAAGAGGAGTGCTTCAAGAACATGCACGTCATCGCATACAGGCGATAAGTGTGAGAAGTACCCGATATACTATGAGTTCAATCATCAACGCCTTTGTCGCCTCAAAACATGGTGGGGATAAAAACTTTTTTATTGATAAAGTTTTGGATTTTGATATGTTTGTAACGGCTGATGAAGAGTATAACAAAATCGAAATCGGTGCTATTTACGATAAACTGGATTATCAGTCAAAAAAAGTAGAAGACTTTCACTCAATTGCTGTAGCAAAAAGTTCAATTCCTTTTATAGAAGAGTTCCAGGGTGATGCGCAAAAACTTTTTGATGCACTTCAATCCGGAAAAAAGAAAAGAAATGTTGGTGATGCTTTTAAGCATATCATTACCGATAATGTAAAAGTGGATATGGTTGTAACTTTCAACTTAAGAAGTTTGAAAAATTATTTTACACTAAGAGATAGCGGTGCAGCATATTTTCAGATAAGATGGTTGGCTAAAGAGATGATGAGAGTAACCCCGTCAAAATATTTAGACTTAATCATAAAACAAAAATAACAGGATATTGACATGTGGAAAATATATTTAATAGCAGTTTTTTTCTTTAGCGGCTGTACAAACTTTACAATCAGTGCATCTATGTGTGACCAAATAGCAAAAGACCCACAGGCTACAATGCCGCAAGAGTGCAGAAATTATAATGAAAAAGAAGCTGAAAAAGCATTTAATAAAACAAAGAAAAAACAGAGCCCAGAAGATATAATCGAATATAATAAAGAGTAAAAAAGCCACATTTTTTTGAGAACGCAAAATGAGCGCGTGTGTTCTGTGCCATATAAAAGCACAGAATAAAGCCCATTTTGCTACGCTAGCCGCTAAGGCACTAAAGTTTATACAAATATCAACGAAGGAAACAGATTGCAAAAAAAGATTGAACAGGCCCAGACCCTCCTTGAAGCGCTTCCATACATAAAAAAATACTCGAATCAGATCTTTGTTATCAAGTACGGCGGTTCAGCACAGATAAATCCGGAACTAAAAGATAAATTTGCTCAGGATATTATCCTCCTATACCTTGTTGGAATCAAGCCAGTGATTGTCCATGGCGGCGGAAACAAGATAAATGAGATGCTTGATAAACTGCAGATTAAAAGTGAATTTGTGGATGGGATGCGAGTAACCGATGCACAGGTAATGGAAGTTGTAGAGATGGTCTTAAGCGGCAACATCAACAAAGAGATAACTACTTTACTCAACATGCATGGAGCAAAAGCTTTAGGCATCACGGGAAAAGATGCAAACTTCATAACGGCGGTGCCAAAAGATAATGGTAAATATGGCTTAGTTGGTGAAATTGTGCATATCGATAATACAGTTATAGAAAACCTGCTTGCGGATAAATTTATACCGGTCATCGCTCCAATCGCATCGGCAAATGAGATAAATCATCCAGGTTTTAATATAAATGCAGACCTGGCAGCTAGTAAAATTGCAGCCAGCTTAAAGGCCAGAAAGATTATCTTTATGACGGATATAGCAGGTGTTATGGATAAAGAGAAGAATCTTTTAAGCACTCTTACCGAAGATGAGATAAATGCTTATAAAGCAGACGGAACAATTATAGGAGGCATGATACCAAAGGTAGATGCATGTCTTGAAGCGGTGAATGGCGGAGTTGAAAAAGCGCATATTATTAATGGAAAGATTGAACACTCAATTTTGCTAGAGATATTTACCAGCGAAGGGATTGGCACCGTTATAAAAAAATAGACTTAACTCCGTGCATAAGTTATAATTCCATCAATTATTAAAAAGGGTAATTTTATGAGTATAGAAAAAGAACTAATGGCAAGAAGCAATGCTACATGTGAGCTTTGTGGAAGCAGCGAAGGGCTGAGTGCTTTAGAAGTTTCTCCATCCGATGGCAGTATAGAGCAATCGATTTATGTTTGCTCTACATGTAAAGATCAGATAAACAATCCTGAAAATATGGATGAAAACCATTTTAACTGTTTAAATGACAGCATGTGGAGTGAAACACCTGCTGTTAAAGTGATGTCATATATCTTACTGAACAAACTTGGACGTCAAGATTTAGTAGAGATGATGTATCTGGAAGAAGCGGAGCAGAAATGGGCAGATTCAGCTCTTAGTGCTGCTGCAAACAAAATGGTTTACAAAGATGCAAACGGCGTTATTTTAAATGCCGGCGATAGCGTAGTTATTTTAAAAGACCTAGAGGTTAAAGGCGCCGGTTTTACTGCAAAGCGCGGAACGACTGTAACTCGAATATCTCTTCCTGCCGACATGGATGATCACATAGAGGGAAGAGTGAACGGAACTAAAATCTTTTTAAAAACAGAGTTCTTGAAAAAAGCATAGGCTAAAAGTACTACATTAATGCACACTTTTGTGTTGCATTATATCTCTCAATAAAAGACTGTTATGAACTCTTTAAAAGCAATTTCAATCAATATCTCAATTCCCCTTTTTATATCTTTACTTTTTTCACTGATGCTATTTTATGATGAAAAAATTCCAAAGTTTATCTTTAGTCTTGTCCCCTATCTTTTTTACGCAATCAGCACTCTTATTTTATGGGTTTCCTGGCATTTTAATAGAAATAGATTTATCTTTATAATACTTCCTTTGATATTCATGCATATTGGATTTGAGTATTTAAGTGCCCCAAAAGCTACAAGCCTGTTTTTATATAGTTCACTTCTTTATCCTTTGCATTTAATTATTTTTTTATTGCTAAAGGAGCGGGGTCTTTTTTCAATTTGGGGTATTTTGAAGATTGTTTTTTTTATCTCTGAGATGTCAGTTGTTTTGTATCTTGTTTATTTTCCAAGTGAAATAATAAACAGTTATTTAAACATCAAAATGTTTGCCTTTAATTTTTACCCACTAAAAGATATGGCTCTGGCTGTTGGAGTATTCGTACTGTTCGTACTTTCTTCGTTGGTTTTATTCAATAGATATTTGATATACAATAGCACATTTCTGGTAATCACACTTGTATTTTATACAGGATTGTACTTTATAAAACTTCCACATGTAAATGAGCTTTCACTTTTGACAATAGGTGTGATTGTGTTTGCCTTGTTGATTCGGGAATCTTACAGACTTGCTTTTTACGATGAGCTTACATCTTTGCCCGGTAGACGTGCTCTTGTGGAGGATATGGCAAAACTGGGGATGAAATATTGTCTCGTTATGGTAGACATAGATTTTTTCAAAAAATTCAATGATACGTATGGTCATGACACGGGCGATGAGGTTCTAAAAATGGTCGCAGGCAAATTAGCTCAGGTTAGCGGCGGCGGAAAAGCATACAGATATGGGGGAGAAGAGTTTGTTTTGCTGTTTCCCTCCAAAATTATAGATGATGCATATCAACACACAGATATTTTAAGAGACACAATTGCAAAAACACCATTTAGTGTTAGAAATAAAAAATCTCAAAAGAATATTTACATAAATATATCCGCCGGGGTTGTTCAAAATACATCAAAAGACAAAGACCCATTCGCTGTGATGAAAAGAGCTGACAATGCACTTTACAAGGCAAAAGAAGCAGGGCGAAACAAAGTAATCAAAGGATAGATATGAAAGCAGATGACAGATTTTATAAAATAGATAAAGATTTCAGATCCCCATATGCCCGAGACAGAGACAGAATCATCCACTCTGGAAGTTTTAGAAAACTTGAGTATAAAACACAGGTTTTTTTAAATCAAGAGGGTGATTTTTTTCGTACACGATTAACTCACTCTATCGAAGTGTCTCAGATCGCCCGCTCTATCACTTCAACTTTAGGACTCAATGAAGCACTGGCAGAAGCGATAGCCCTGGCTCATGACTTAGGACACACTCCTTTTGGTCATATTGGCGGTGACACTTTAGATGAGTGTCTAAAAGAAGATGAACATGCCTTTGGCTTTGAACATAATTTTCAAAGCTTTAGAGTTGTTTCATCGTTAGAGAAAAGATACAAAGATTTTGATGGCTTAAACCTTACTTTTGCTACTTTGGAAGGGATTCTAAAACACTCCTATCCATATAAAAAAAGTTTTTTACCGGCAATAATCAATGAACAGTTTAACTTAGATACTCATCCATCTATAGAAGCGATGATAGTAGATCGTGCTGATGAGATAGCGTATATCAGTCATGATATTGATGACGGTATAAATGCAGGACTCATAAGTTTTGAAGACTTAAAAGATAGTACCCTTGTTTGTGAGATTTTAGAAAAAGTGGCGAATGAGGGAGTTGGGCAGGAAAATGATGAGATGTTTCGTTACCGTTTTAGCTCACATATGATAAACCATCTTGTTTATTCTCTTTTGAAGTACTCAAAAGGTAAGGTAGAAATCGGTGAAATTCTAACTGCAACTCTTGACAGTAAGACAAAGATTTCTATTGGATTTGAACCGGAGTTAGAAACAAAGATTAAAAAACTAAAGAAAATTCTTTTTGAGAAACTTTATCAGCACAAAAATATTGTTATTAAAATGTTTGCAGGAAAACAAGCTATAAAAGGTTTATATAATGGACTCATGCAAGAAGAGAAAATGCTTCCTAAGTTTTATTATGAGCAGCTACATGTAAGAAACAAACACAGGGTAGTGGCTGATTATATCGCTTCCATGAGTGATAGACATGCTCTTAGTTTTTATAATGAGATGTACGGAAAATTATAATTATTGCTTTAAATATTTGACACTCTAGTTATTAATTCTTTTGTACTTTTATCTATTGTTGTCACATTTTCTTTTATGCTTTGAATAGCTTTACCTGTATTTTGCATTTGTATAATTTGATTGTCAGTTAAATCTTTTGAAGCATAGGCCTCATTTTTAATAAGTTGAGAATTCTCTGTATCTTTAAGACTGTCCTGATAAGTTTGCTCAATATTTTTATTTACTTCATTTAAATCTGTTTGTAATTCGGCTGAAATTTCAACTAATTCCAGTGCTTTTTTAGCATTTTCATGAACACTTTCACTCGCATCAGAGATGCTTTGAACTATAACATTAACGCTGGCATTTATTTCAGTTAAAGAGTTTTGGGTGTTTTCTGCCAGTTTTCTCACTTCATCAGCAACAACAGCAAAACCTCGCCCATGCTCACCTGCCCGTGCAGCTTCAATGGCTGCATTGAGTGCAAGTAAATTTGTTCTTTTAGATATTTCAGAGATAATATTTAAAATATTTTTAATATCTTCAGCATTCACTGTTAACGATTTTAAGTTCTCATTTAGCTGCATTTCACCTTCATGGGTTATGCGTATTTGATTCTCTAGCTCACTCATCTTAGTCACACTGTCACTAATCGTTGATGATGCATTATTTAAGCTATCCAAGACTATGCTGGAAAACTCTAGGTTAGAATCTGACTCGGTTGTGATAGTATGCAATTTATTTGAAATTTTATCGCTCAAATCTTTGCTGGAATTAAAGTCTTGTTCGAGTTCTTTAATTGATTTAAATAAAATGGATATCTCCGTATTTATCTTGTTTGATGAAGAAGATAAATCTGTCGCATTACTAACTTTCTCTATAAATTTGTTTATAAGCAGGACCATCTGCATGTACTCTTTTGAAAAAGTCAGTTTTATATCTATTTTATTTGCAGAGTCAAAGTTTGAAAGAGAATCGATTATTTTTTTGGCAACATCAACACCGTTAATCTTTTCATCAATATCATGAACCAGTATAACAGCAGCAATAACAAGCTGAATTACAACAGATATGATGTTGTCTGTAAAAGCAAAGGCATTTATAATAAGCAAAATTATGCCAACCCAATGAACAAGTCGCATACGAAAGAATAGTGAATTCATAAATAGTCCTATTTTTAATGTGTGATTGTATCATTAATATTTAAAAAGTTTTTAAATATAAGTTTTTTGAATATGTGAGAGTGTTTTTATGGAAGGTTGAAGAGTTAAGCGCACCCTCTTCCTAAGAAGAGGATATTGTGCTTATAGGCGTGATTCGTAACGTCTCATCATATAAAGACGTTTAAGCATTTTTTTACGAGAAGCTATTTTGAATTTCTTAAGCTTTTCAGTTGCTGTTTCATGGAAACGGCGAGCACGAGCTTCAGTAACGATTAAGTTACGGTCAGTCTGCTTTTTGAAACGGCGGTAAGATGCATCAAAATTATCATCACTACGTAGTATAATACCTGGCATATCACATCACCCACTTTCTTTAAAATTTTTGGAAGCGGAAGTATACCATAATATTTGGTATAATCTCAGCATGATTACCCAAGACTCCATAGAAGCTTTAAAAGCACGACTTGATGTTGTTGATGTTGTAGGTTCGTACATTGAACTGAAAAAAGCTGGAGCAAATTTTAAGGCACCTTGCCCTTTCCATGATGAAAAAACAGGTTCGTTTGTAGTAAGCCCATCGAAGCAGATATATCATTGTTTCGGATGTGGTGCCGGCGGAGACAGCGTTAAGTTTGTTATGGAATATGAAAAACTTAACTATCCTGAAGCTCTTGAAAAACTGGCACAAACATATAATTTCACACTTGGTTATACAGAGACTAAACATAACAAGCCACGCTCAAATCTTATGGAAAAAGTAAATGAGTTATATCAAAACTTACTTACTTCACAATCAACTGCCCTTGCTTACATAAAAGAAAGAGGTATCTATGCAAGCAGTGTTGAAAAATTTGGCATAGGCTATGCGCCGGATTCAAATGCAACTATAAATTTCATAAAAGCTCAAATGCTCAATATGAGTGAGGCAGTTGAGCTGGGAGTTGTCGGCTACAACAGCGACAACAAAAGTACCTATGCCAGATTCACAGAACGAATCACTTTTCCCATTCATTCAACAAACGGCTCTATCGTTGGATTTGGGGGTAGAACTATCACAGGACATCAGGCAAAATATATAAATTCCCCCGAGACCCCCCTTTTTAATAAATCCCGTCTTTTGTATGCCTATCATCATGCCAGACAAGATATCTACAAACAAAAGGAAATAGTTATAACAGAGGGTTATCTTGATGTTATCATGTTACATCAGGCCGGTTTTAAAAATGCGGTTGCAACTTTGGGGACTGCTCTCACACCTGAGCACTTACCGCTTCTTAGAAAAGGGGAGCCGCGTATTGTTATGGCTTATGATGGAGACAGCGCGGGTCGTGCTGCTGCGCTCAAAGCTGCAAAACTTTTAAGTGCTTCGGGATTTAACGGAGGGGTTGTTATTTTCGGGCAAGGGCTTGATCCCGCTGACATGGTAAAAAATGGGGCAGTTGAAGAGCTGTCAAACATGTTCAGAAAACCGAAACCTTTCATAGAATTTGTCCTTGATGAGACACTTTCGCTTTATAATCTTGCAGATCCAAAAGCAAAAGAAGCATCCATGCATGAGGGAATCAGCTACTTAAAAACTCTCTCACCCATGCTTCAAGATAAATATAAAGGGTATCTTGGACAAAGATTAGGAATCAACCCTTCATATATAAAACTAACAAACCAAACAGGCACTAACCAAAATACGCAGTTAGTTCAAAGAAATTTACATAAAGACATGTGGGAACTGAGCCTCATAAAAACAGTCTTAGAACAACCGCAACTCATAGACCAGATTTTAGATGTGCTTGATCCTTCACTTTTACAGTTTCACTCACGAGAATTTTCTTTAGCCTTGCAAGGGCATAGCGATGCTCCGGAGCTCATGGCTATTTTAGTGGATGAGCACATCAAAGCACTTCAAGATGAGGAAGCATTAAAGGCTGAACTGGTATCTTTTTTATCAAAGCATTATGAAAGAGAATTAAAAAAGGTAAATATGCAAACTTCCATCTCTTTTGAAGAGAAAGCTTTCTATATAAGAAAGTTTCGTGGTAAAATTGCGAAATTAAAACGAGGTGAACTGGCTGAATTGTAAATCAGCACTTGTGCTTCAACAAAAAGGAAAAACATGAAAGCAATCGCACTTTTTAGTGGCGGACTGGACTCGACTTTGGCTATGAAACTTATGATAGACCAAGGGATTGAGATTTTGGCTGTGAATATTAATACAGGTTTTGGAAGTACAAAAGATAGACTTGAGCACATGCAGAGTATGTGTGATCAAGTGGGTGCAGAGCTAAGAATCATAGATATTCAAAGCGAATATTTACAAGATGTTTTGTTTGATCCAAAACACGGATATGGTAAAAATTTCAATCCATGTATAGATTGTCATGCTAAGATGTTCGCAGTTGCCAAGCGAATCATGGAAGGGGAAGGCGCATCATTTCTGATTAGCGGTGAAGTTATGGGGCAACGCCCAATGAGCCAAAACAAAGATGCTCTTCAGCTGGTACTAAATGAAAGCAACTGCGATGGACTTCTTCTTCGCCCAATGTCCGCAAAAATGTTAGCTCCAACAATAGCTGAGATAAATGGCTGGGTGGATAGAGAAAAACTCGAAGGCATTACTGGCCGAAGCCGTGAGAGACAAATGGAACTGGCAAAAGAGATAGGTTTGGAAGATTTTGAAAGTCCAGGCGGCGGCTGTCTTTTAACGGATGAAAACTTCGCTAAAAAAATGTTTGATTTTATAAAACATGATAAGTTTGAAGTAAGGGATATCTTGGTTATGAAGTATGGACGACATCTTCGTTTAACTGACGGCGCAAAGCTTGTAGTCGGGAGAAATAAGGAAGAAAATGAACATCTTCAAAATATAGAAAATGATAAATACTCCCATGTAAAGACAGTGGGAGTCCCGGGACCACATGCGCTGCTCAGTAAAAATGCGACTGATGCCGATAAAGAACTGGCATCAAAGATAATTCTTACTTACTGTAAAACAAGTCCACAAAATAGTTACAGCTTAGCTTATGATGATTTTGAAGTTACAAGTTCGCCATTTGCTTCAAGGGAAGATATCCAAGCTTTTGCAATTCTGTAGTTTTTAGATATACTAAAAAAAACTTTTTTAAAAGGGTTTCTTATGGCCGGTATACATTTCACATTTAATGATTTTAAACAACTTCTTGCTCTTAACATAGGTATTTCTGATAGATTAGATGAGAACCGCGCTGAGAGTTTCACTCTTCTTTATTGCGATTTTTCCGGAATCTCACAAGAGGTTGTTGATAGTTCTTTAAGAGAGATACTAAGAACCTCTGATTCTATAGTAAATCATGAGTCTGATTATTTTTTTGTTTTGCCTTACACTGATAAATATGGTGCGGAGATAGTCAAAAAAATGTTTGATGAATTTTTTGCAAAATATTTGAACTCTTTTTTACTCAGTTATCCGGCAGACGGTGAGACTCCTTCAGAAATTTTAGGTGTTATGCAGGATAGTGTGAGTACTTTTTACAAAAAAGAACTACACTGTTTAGACAGGTTTGCTAAGGTTATTTAAGCTTTTAATCTGAATATTTTAAAATGGAATAATATATGCTTCTTTTATAAAAAATCCTTACTTAGTTTAAGGGATATATAGGAGAATAAGATGATTTCATTCGATGTAAAGCATGAAGCAAGTTCATCTTCACCATTAGGTTTATCGACTTCTAAAGAAGACAAAGGAAGTGGAGCAAAACTCTCTTTTTCTGAACTCTTAAAGGGAGTAAGTGATAAAAAAGATGCTAAGGTTGTCCAAAATGGCGCCCTGGTTTTATCTTTGGCTAGCGATGAAAAAGATGTAAAAAGCACAAAAATACCTAGCAAAAATGATGCATTATTGTCATTATTGAAAAATGAAAGTACGAAACCAGAAGAATCTACAGGACCTTTAGAACTCAATCCAAAGTTAACCGCAAATCTTGCAAAACAAGAGATTAAGACTTTAGTCTCAGATGCAAAAGAATACCTAAAATCACAAATACTTCAAAGTGACGGTTACAAAAAATCACAAATAAAAGACTTACCAAAAACATTGCGAGGTTTGGCAGATTTAGCGAAAAAAGTCGGTATTGATGTCAGTAAGATAACAGTCGAACAAGTTCAAACTAAAGATACATCAGACATTACATCCGTGAAGATAGCACAGGAAGTTAAGACAGAAGTTCCACGTGCAGAAGTTGCAAAAATTAAGACAGAAATTGCACATGCGAA
>CALCGG010000226.1 GCA_937900945.1 uncultured Sulfurimonas sp.
TACAGAAAAAAATATGAAGATTTTGAATTTATAGATATTTCCATAGATAATTATTATTCCCTTAAAAATCAGCTCTCTCAAGATGAGCTTAAAAATCTAAGGGAAGACAACTCAACAGCGATTATTTCGGAGATTGTCCATAAAGTAGTTGAGAGCATTGACAAGGCCAGATACAGATTAAAAAATAAAGAGATAAAAGAGTATCTCAACTATTTTCAGGTGATAACTCCTATGAAAGGGGGAGCATTAGGTTCCAATAATCTAAACAAAGTTTTGCAGGAGTACTTTAATCCGAACCCTAAAAAGTGTGTAAAAAAAGGCGGATTGGAATTTCGGCTCATGGATAAGGTTGTTCATACAAAAAATGAGAACATGACTTCATGGAGCGGCGAGGGTTTTAAACTGGGTGAAGATTCTGCCCAAAGACGAATATTTAACGGCATGAGCGGCCTGCTTTTTAAGATAGAGGAGGAAGATGAGCAAGTGTTCGTTTTCTATCCAAATGAGGATGTGGTAGTTCGTTATGAGTATGAAGAATTGAAATCACATCTTATGCTCTCTTATGCGCTGACCATCCACAAAGTTCAGGGTATGGAGTATGATATAGTCGTAATTCCTATGAGTTTTACACATTTTATCATGCACAATACGAAGCTGATTTATACAGCTATAACAAGAGCAAAACATAAGTGTATTTTGATTGGTGAGGGCGGTGCTTTTGAGAGTGCATGTAAGAAGTTTGAAATAACACGGCGGGATACCGTGCTTTTAGAGTTGTAACTATTTAGCTTCTATAAGCATAGCTAAGTCAGTAATAGAGCTTATGCTTTTTATAGCAGTTATAATATTATTATTAAGGGATACTACTATAATTGTTTCTGTGTCCAGACCAGATTTATAACTTGCTGCTATCTTTTTATCGTCTATAACTAAGACAGTGTGTTTGAAGTCTTTCAAGCCAGGCATGATAAACATACTTCTGATTAAAGAGGGCGCACCACTGACATCTGCTATAAATATTACATTATTGTCCTCAAGATACGAGTCTGCTTTTGTTGCAAAGAAATCGTTACATGTATGACCAACTTCCTTAGAAAATGCAAAAACAACTGTTTTGGTGTTGGCAGTCATGGTATGTGGATTTTCGTTTTGATCGTTGAGTGTAAGAGCTTCTAAACTCTGGTTAAGCACGAGCTTTGGTGCTACATTTTGTTCGGAAGACTTTGCGCTGCAGCCTACAAACAGCATTGCTACTAAAAGACCTGTTAGAAATTTTATCATTACGACACTCCATATTTTTTTGTAATAATACATTAGATATATTTTTATAATAATCCAAAATAAATTTAATAATCAAGATTAATACCCGACTCAGTTAACCAACATAAATAAATTTATAGTAAAATTGCAAGATTAAACAAAAAGGAAGCGTCATGGCTTATGCAACTGCAAGACATATATTAGTAGATACCGAGGAAGAATGTGAAGCTCTTAAAGCTGAAATAGAAAACGGAACTCCTTTTGAAGAGATAGCTAAGGAGCGCTCAAATTGTCCATCTGGAAGAAAAGGTGGGGATTTAGGGAAATTTGGACCTGGACAGATGGTTCCGGAATTTGATAAAGCAGTATTTACCGGTGATGTGGGAGTTTTATATGGTCCTATAAAAACTCAGTTTGGTTTTCATCTTTTAGAAGTGACTAGCAGAGGTTAATATTTTGGCTTTGGAGAATGTAATGGTAAAAGTTAGTGCAATTCAGATGAGCATGAGTGAAGACAAAACAGTTAATGTTTCTAAAGCTGACAGATTAGTCAGAGAAGCTGCAAAAAACGGTGCACAAATTGTTCTTTTACCAGAACTTTTTGAAGGTTTATACTTTTGTAAAGATATGGATAAAAAGTATTTCGAGTGGGCTAATGAGAGGGTGGAAAATAAACTCATTTCACATTTCGCATCTTTGGCTAAAGAGCTGCATGTTGTGCTTTTAATCAGTTATTTTGAAAAAGCTGGTGACAAG
>CALCGG010000227.1 GCA_937900945.1 uncultured Sulfurimonas sp.
ACTGCGGATGTTATCATGAATACAGTTCCGGCTTCCTTGCATTCCCGTCCGACTGAGTCACTGAACCAGGATAAGGTAAGCATGGGAACGACTGCGGCACTGCACTTTGCAAAGCAGTTGCCGGATTTAACAAATATGCTCAGTATCGCTCTTCTTGGCATGGCTCAGGCTGTAGATTTACGGGGCAAAAAAAACTGTTCACCATTTTTACAAAAAAATTATGATTTGATAAGAGCAGAAGTTGGAAAGTTAACTCATGACAGAAGAATGGATATTGATATCAAAGTTGTAAACAAAATGTTAAGAGATGGTCACTTTAGATGAAAAAAGTCTTGATTACAGGCTCAACCGGTGCGATTGGCGAAGCATGTGCAAGATACTTTCATGATAATGGATATTTTGTATATCTCCATTACAGAGCTAATCAGGAAAAAGCAAAAGAGCTAAATAACGAACTTTCTAATTCAAAACTGTTGCAGTTTGATATAACTAAAAAAGATGAAGTTGTCAGTATCTTAGAAGATTTAGAACTGGACGTTTTGGTGAATAATGCAGGAATCACGAGAGATAATTTATTTTTTTGGATGAGTGATGAGGAATGGAGTGATGTTATAGATACTTCCGTGAACGGGACTTTTTATGTAACAAAAGCGGTTCTTAAAAAGATGATTCAAAATAAAAAGGGTTCTATTGTAAATGTCGCTTCTGTCTCCGGGCTTGTCGGAAATGCTGGTCAGACGAATTACTCAGCCGCAAAAGGAGCTATGATTGCATTTACAAAAGCCCTCTCGGTGGAAGTTGCAAGGTATAATATCCGTATAAATGCAGTAGCCCCTGGCTTGATTGAGTCTGACATGACAAAAGAACTCGACTTAAAAGAGATGAAAAAAGCTATACCTCTAAAGAGGATAGGGCAACCGGAAGAAGTGGCTGAATGCGTCTTTTTCTTAGGTGATAAAGCATCATATGTGACTGGAGAAACTTTAAATATCAGTGGTGGCATGGTTCGATGAACACTAAAAATAAAACGGTAGTCATAGTTCCAACCTACAATAATCCAAAAACCATTAAAGCTGTAGCAAATGATATTTTGCACCATAGTTTTATACCCATTCTAGTGGATGATGGTTCAGACGAACCCATAGAGAATTTTTTTTCAAATGAAGAAAAATCTGCAATTCATTTTGTGACACACACTGTAAATAAAGGCAAAGGTCAGGCCATAACCAGCGGTGTTAAAAAAGCCAAGGAATTAGGCTACATGTATGCAGTCAGCATCGATGGAGACGGGCAGCATTTAGCTTCACAAATTCAGAAACTAGTTGCTATTTATGAAGAGGATGAGATTGTTATCGGTGCTAGAAATTTTGATATGGAACATGTGCCAAACGGTTCAAAATTTGGAAGATGGTTTAGCAATTTCTGGGCTTGCTGGGATACAGGGCAGGTGATTACCGATTCACTCTCAGGATTTAGAATTTATCCGATAAGCATATTATCCCTTCCTATAAAAACATCAAAATTTGATTGGGAAATGGAAGTTCTTGTCAGACATGCAGATGCAGGAAAAACGATTAAAGAGGTAGCAATAGAGTGCTATTATCCAACTCCACAGGAAAGAGTGAGTCACTTTAGAAAATTTAGCGATACAGCCACTATTGTTTGGGTTCATCTCCAAATACTGCCTTTTAAATGGCCAAGATTTATACTTGAAAAATTAACTCCTAAGAAAAAAGAATTGTGAGAACGAAACAAAGAGGAAGCGGATGGAGCGTAAAGCTGGTATTTAACCTATACAAGCTTTTTGGATATAAATTTATCTATTATCTTATGTATCCGATTACGTTTTTTTATTTTCTATTTGCAAGGAATGTTAAAGAATCTCTAAAAATATATTATAAACATTTAAACATTGAACTGACAAACAAAATATATTATGAGCATTTAAGAGTCTTTGCAATCACAATGGTTGACAGGTTTATCACAAAAGTAGACAAAAAGAGTTACACATTTTTATATGATGATAAAGATACCCCTCTTGAGATATTTAGTAAGGGAACAATCTTGTTATTCTCCCATTTTGGCGGATGGGCAGCATCTTCAAGTGTTTCCCGCTCAAGCAACAAAATGAACATTGTCATGCAGGAATCTTTGATGGATGCAATTAAAGAGATAGAAGATTCTCTAGAGTCTAAAACAAATGTATCTATCATTGATTTAAAAACTGGTCCCATCAGTGTTTCTATACAGATTGCAAATGCTTTAATGAACGAAGAGATAGTAGCAATAATGGGGGATAGAGCATCTAATAAAAAAGCCACTGTTGCAGTAGAATTTTTAAATGAAAAAGCCTATTTCAATAAAAATCCATTTCAAATTGCTTATAGAATGGATAAGCCTATATTGATATATTTTGTTATTTTAGTTGGCATGCAAATATATAAAATAGAATATCTAAGAGTGGATGTAGACAAAACTAAAGCTGAAGATGAGGCAGTTTTGGAAGCACTCAAGATATATGTAAAAGAGTATGAAAGCGTCATAAAAAGATATCCCAATCAGTGGCTTAATTTTTATGATTTTTGGGATAAAGAGTTTAAGGCTTAATTATGAATCTTTCATTTCTCACGCCTCTCTTTTTGATTGTTTTGGTAGTTGCATATTATTTGACTGACCTAGAGATTATTAAAATTATTCCTGCACTTATATCCACGCTGTTTTTTTTACTTTTTTTATTTGCATACTTATATGACAAGAAGATGATTCTGAAGTTCACCAAAAAGTTTTATAAAAAAGAGTTAAATCACAAGGAGATAGAGTATATAAGCCATGGTGATGGCTACTGGGCGATTGTGACATTTATTAACAGTATGATTCAAGCAGTATTGGCATTTTACGGAGATAGTGTTTTCTGGGCACTTTATATCTCTGTTGGTTGGTACCTATATTTTCTGTTGGCTTTGATATTGCAGGTCGCTTATGGTAAAGTATATGCTATTAAAAGACAAGATAATAAGAGAGAGGGATGATGTTTAAAGCAGCAATAATTGTATCTATGTTTATAAGCTTGGCATTATCGAGTAGTTCTAACTTTAGCGAAGTTCGCTACAGTGATGCGCTTGAACGGTCTATCGAATTTCATGGAAAAATAACTTTTTTAGAAGA
>CALCGG010000228.1 GCA_937900945.1 uncultured Sulfurimonas sp.
GAGCTTAATAATTAAACATTCTGTATCCGCATAGAAACAATAAGACTGTATAATCTAAATATAGTTTGTACCTCCAAAAATCTCATAAAACTTGTTTTATGTAGCTTTAGGGGGTTGTAGGGACATTTGTCCCTGCCTCTATAATGAGCTTTGCTCATTATGGTGCGTAAAATCAGTAATCTTTGGATATAAAATGAAAAAAAGAACAAAAATTTTAGCAACAATCGGGCCGGCTTCTGATTCGCAAGAGAAAATAGAAGAGTTGATACATGCCGGTGTAAATGTATTTCGTTTAAACTTTAGTCACGGCACACATGAATATCACTCCGCCGTACTTAAGAGAATAAGAACTGCCATTAAAAAAACAGGTTTAATCACAGGGATACTCCAAGACATAAGTGGTCCTAAAGTTCGTATTGGTACGCTTGAAGAAGATTTTATGCTTAGAGTCGATGATGTCTTAGAGTTTGTAAAAGATGACATTGTTGGAAGTAAAGTAGGAGATGCCCACTACCGTTTGACACTCAACCAAAAATCAATCTTAGACAGACTCCGAGAAGGAGAATTTATATATCTTTACGATGGAATTATCCGTTCAAGAGTTATTGAAGTATGCGACGAGTATGTTAAAGTCATCATAGAAAATGATGGACTATTAAGTTCAAAAAAAGGGATAAATTTTCCAAATACAGAACTTGGAATCGATATTTTGACCCCAAAAGATAAGCTAGATATGCTCTGGGGCATCAAAAACGGTGTAGACTTCATGGCAATCTCTTTTGTTCAAAATGGTAAGGATATGAGAAATGCCCGTGCAATCATTCAAGAAAATGGGGGAACCACTCAACTTTTTGCAAAAATAGAAAAGTTTGATGCGGTTGCCAATATAGATGAGATTCTCAAAGAGAGTGATGGAATCATGGTGGCACGTGGCGATTTGGGAATAGAGATACCCTACTATGACGTTCCAAATGTTCAAAAAATGTTGATTAAAAAAGCAAACGATGCAAGTAAGCCGGTTATTACTGCAACTCAAATGCTGCTCTCTATGACCAAAAATGATACGGCAACCCGAGCTGAAATCAGCGATATCGCAAATGCTGTTTTAGATGGAACAGATGCTGTCATGCTCTCAGAAGAGAGTGCCGTTGGGCATAACCCTGTTTTGGCGGTTCGGACTATGGTGAACACCATCAAAGCCATAGAGAAGCACTATCCTTTTAATAAACTTTTAGGATTTGAAATGCATGATAATGCTGATAAGATCAATGAATCAGCCGTTCGTCTTTGCAATAGTTTGGATACATCAGGAATATTAACCATTACATCTACAGGAAACTCAGCAAAAAAAATAGCCCGTTACCGTCCAAGACAGCCTATATATGCAGTTACTCACAGTAAAAAAACAGCTCAGTCTTTAACGATTGTTTGGGGCGTTGTACCGGCATTTTCAGTAAGCGGCACCAGACAAAGGACTGTTATGAATGAACTCATAGAGGAAGGTCTTAAAAGAGGTGTTTTAGATATTGACAGCACTTATATATTAACTGCGGGGGATCCTTATGGGGTTACCGGCTCTACAAATATGATAAGAATCATAAGTAAATATGAGATGGAATTTTTTAAGTCCTTAAAAACTTAAGAGTAGAATATCACAAATGTGATATAATTAATCTCTTAATATAAAAGGATTAATCATATGAAAATAATTTTAATAGTGTTGATTTTGTCTTTCTCGCTTTTTGGAGCAAAGATTGATGATTATGCCTTGGAAATGAACTTCTCAAGAGATTATGACAGTGCTTTTGCTAAAGCTAAAAAAGAAAACAAGCCTTTGATGCTAATCTTAATATCAGATGATTGTGCTTGGTGTACAAAATTAGAGAGAAGCACTCTCAATACAAAAGAAGTTAAGAAACGGCTTTTAGATACAGTGCCGGTAATCATGAACCAAAATTATGACAAAGGCAACTTTCCAGAAATATATTTAACAAAGACAAATCCAACCATATTTTTTATAGACCCAAAACAAAATAAAAAGTTTTATGAAAATGTTGGCTATCTTAAAAAAAATGATTTTCTGCTCATGCTGAATGATATGCAGGCGGCATTTAAAAAATGACTAAATTCATAGTATTTTTCACATTTCTTTTCTTATACACTTCACTCTATGCAAGTGGTCCTTTTACTCTTACAAACTTAGAATGTGCAAATATTTCTCTAAAAAATAAGACACAAATATTCAACGAACAAGATGAAGAAAATATCATAGAGCTGCTAACAGAAGCCGTACAAGAAACGAAAATAAAAGTTAACCAGGAAGATTGCCCATCTTTTAGAATAACGTTAAGAGCTATTGATGCAAAACCGAATTACTATCTACATGTGAAGCTAGACCTTCGTGAAGATGTAATCACTGACAGAAAAGACAATATCAGAACCTTCGCGCTAACATACAGTGCATCCGATTTTACACAGAGCCAAGAGATTCATTCTGATGTTTTAGATAGTGTTCAGCGCTTGGTAGATGACCTTGTTAAACATTTCAATGATGATAATGAGAAGTAGATTTAGCTTTAATGATAAATAATAAAATATCTTGCAAAGAAATATTCTTTAATATGCAGCTAGAAAGAAATTCTAACTCCAAAGGAGTTTAGCTTTAGTCGTCTCAGCGGCGCAAGCGAAGTAAAATGGACTTGTCCATTTTGCGGACAATCAAAACTGTATCATCCCGTTTATTGGAGAAGATGCAGTCGCATATGGTCTTTTTGAGATTCTTCCACTCAAATAACTCAAACGTCCTGCAATAACAGCATGTTTCATAGCTTCTGCCATAAACATCGGGTTTTGAGCCTGAGCAATTGCCGTGTTAGTTAAAACACCATCAGCACCAAGTTCCATAGCATAAGCAGCATCACTTGCACATCCTATCCCTGCATCTACTATTACCGGAACATTTACAGCCTCACGGATGAAAACTATGTTATATGGGTTTTGGATGCCTAAACCACTCCCTATCGGAGCAGCAAGCGGCATGATGGCATGTGCACCGGCATCTTCAAGTCTTTTAGCCATTATCGGGTCATCTGAAGTATAAGCCATAATGGTAAAACCTTCACGAGCTAAAACTTCACATGCTTTTATCGTCTCTATAACATCAGGATAAAGAGTTTTTGTTGTATCACCGATAACTTCGAGCTTGATTAAATCTATTCCCGTAGCCTCACGAGTCAGTCTGAAAGTTGTGATAGCTTCCTCGGCAGTTGTACATCCCGCAGAATTCGGCAAGAATTTTACATTTGTTCCGGCAAAAGTATTGCGAAGATTTTCTTTATCCGGATCTGTGATATTTAAACGGCGGACAGCAACTGTAATAAGTTCACTTCCACTCGCAAGAGTAGCTGCTCTTGTAGTTTCAAAGTCAACATATTTTCCGCTTCCGACTATCAAGCGGGAATTTAATTCATATTTTCCGATTTTTAATTTATGCATGTTAAAGTTCCTAGTATTAATAATAGTTGTTTTATAACATAAGCAATCTTACAGATTGCCTATACCCTCAATCAAGTCATGAGGAGTAAGTGAAAAATCAGCACCCATATAGTTAAGTGCCAATTTCGCATGAGCTAAAGAAGCGTTTTTTGCAGCTTCCAAAGGTTCATATCCTTGTGCCAAAAGTGCCCCGACTAAACCGCTGAGGACATCTCCGCTTCCGCCTTTTGCTAAAGCTGAAGTGCCATGCGGATTTATAAAAAACTGATTGTCCTTGCCCAGAATGACATTTGCACCTTTTAACAGCAGCGTTACATGTGGGAATAAAGAACAGAACTTTTCTGCATACTCAAAACGGTTTTTCTGTAAAACTTCTACAGATATGTCTGCTATGGAAGTTTGTTTTAAAAGAGCTGCAAACTCTTTTGCATGCGGGGTTAAAACAACATTTTGTCTTTTTAAGATCTCTAAAAGTATCGGCATGTGAAAAATATCGGCATCTGCCACTAACGGCAATGTGTTATCTAAGAATTTATCCAGCTCTAATGTACTGAACTCATCTCCTAAACCCATCCCGCATGCCAAGGCAGTCGTATTTACAGGCAGCTCATGTGCGTACATTATTGTCTCTGGGATTACCTCATCTTCATAACCGACCAAAGTGACTAAACCGCTGCCAAATCTTAGAGCTGTTAAAGCGCTTAGTATGCTTGCTCCAGATTTACTTCCACAGGCTAAAGCAAGGTGCCCGTAACTTCCTTTATGGGAATTTTTTTTATCTCTGTGCGGTAATTTTAAATCTTCTAAATCAAGCAGATGCCAATTTGTCTCAGCTTCATAAACATCTCTCGAAACTCCAAGATTCAGGACTTCAATACTGCCAACGAATTCTTTTGCTTCATCTAAGAACATACTCTTTTTCAAAGCGCCCATAGTCAAACTTACATCAGCTTCAAAAGCTCCGTTTGCAACTTGTCCATTTTGTCTTAAGCCCGAGGGAACATCGCAGGCTATTTTAAAAGCTCCAAGCTCATTCATCTGTTTTAAAACTAATTTTAAGTCGTCGTTAAACTCTCCGCTGAAACCTGTTCCGACTATGGCATCCACAAGGACATCGCAAGAAACAAGTTCTTTACATGTAGGAACACCGACAGCTTTTGCCCGCTTCTCTTGTAAAATAGCCATCTCTGATTTAGGCTCTTTTACGTAAAATAGAGCTGTATCAAAATCTCCATGCAGAAGTCTTGCCAGAGCTAAGCCGTCAGCTCCGTTATTTCCGCCCCCGCTGACCACGATGATTTTTGAGTTTTTTACAAAATTTTTACGAATATAATCAGCCATGCCATTTGCAGCATGTTCCATTAAAATATCTTCGCTTAAGTGGAATTTTTCATAACATCTTGTGTCTAAAAAACCAACTTCATCAAAAAGTTTTTGCATACCTACTCTTCAAAAATATATTCATCAATTTCTACAAGATTTGTTTTTATATCGCTAAATAAAAGCGTTGGATAGTCTGTTCTATACTGATAAACAAATGAATTTTTTTGGCATCCTTTTAACATGCCTGTATTATAATAATCCAAGTTAGAACATTTTCCAATAAACAAAAAAGTAAACAAAAGTTTAATTTGTTGATTTGCGAAAGTGCTGTGTGGCTGAGCTAAAAAAGTTAATCCGTATTTTTGGAGATTTAAAAATCCTAACATGTAGAGTAAAAAGTCTTCAAATTTTGTGTAAAAACCATTTAAACTTTCAATATCATGAAAAAAGTAATAATAATTATCTAAAAGTTCCTGTTTTTGAAGCGTTTGTGTCAACTTACTTTTTACATCTCTTTTAAAAGAAAAATAGTTAGGATTGACTGCCATGTAGATATGTTTTCTTGCCTTTACCAACTCATCGAGTTCTTTATTAAACTCTTCACTTTCTTCAAATCTTATATAATTAAAATGCTCATCTTTATATCTTAATTCTATTGCATCTTCATTTGAATCTGAAAAATCCATATAAATCGTCGGCACACCGCTATCAATGACATAATTTCTAATCTTGCATGCCAAATTTGTCTTTCCGGCACCTTCTTCCCCTAAAATAAGTGTATTGTAATTTAACATTCTTTTTTCAAGTTTTAGTGTATCGATACTGCTGATATATTTACCTAATTTATCTCTCATAATTTTCTCCAAAATATTTTTTTAGAAAATATTATATCTCATTTATAGATATATGTCTTTAATAAATAGTTAAAAATGATATAATCCCGCTTATGAATTACAAGACAATAGCACAAGAAACTCTTAATATAGAAGCAAACACTTTACTTCAAGCGGCTAAAAATATGAACGATGTATTTGAAAAAGCAGTTGAGCTGGTTCTTGCATGTAAAGGGAAGCTTGTTGTTACAGGAGTTGGAAAGTCTGGTCTTATCGGTGCAAAAATGGCGGCAACTTTTGCCTCTACGGGAACACCCAGTTTTTTTCTTCATCCAACCGAAGCGCTGCATGGCGACCTTGGCATGATAAGCGCCAATGATGTTGTGATAGCTATCAGCTACAGCGGAGAGAGCGAGGAGTTAAGCTCAATTTTGCCTCATATAAAAAGATTTAACATCCCTCTTATCGGCATGACAAGAGATGCAAATTCTACTTTGGGAAAATACAGCGATATTATCATAGATGTAATTGTTGAAAAAGAGGCTTGCCCGCTTGACATAGCACCTACGAGCTCTACAACTTTGACCTTGGCTTTAGGCGATGCGCTTGCTGTTTGTCTGATGAGGGCAAGGGATTTTAAAAAAAGTGATTTTGCGTCCTTTCATCCCGGCGGAGCTTTGGGTAAAAAACTGTTTGTAAAAGTCAGCAACCTGATGCAGACTAAAAACATCCCTGTCGTTTCCAAAGACACAAAAGTAAAAGAAGCTATCATAAAAATAAGTGAAGGAAGACTTGGAACTGTTTTAGTTACAGACGAGTCAGACAAGCTTATTGCACTCGTAAGTGACGGCGATATCCGCCGTGCACTTTTAAGAGATGATTTTTCACTTGAGGCGAATGTGCTGGAATATGCAACGCTGAACCCTATGACTTTGGATGATGAAGAGATGCTTGCAAGTGATGCGCTTGTGCTTATAGAAGAGAAAAAAATTCAACTGTTGGTGATAACAGATAAAAATAAAAAAATAAAAGGCGTGCTTCACATTCACACGCTCATTGAAAAAGGCATATCATAAATGATGCGATTAAATAAATATATAGCTCACCATTCAAGCTACTCAAGAAGAGAAGCCGACGCTGCTATCCAAGCCGGATATGTTAGAGTAAACGGAGAGATACAAGACAACCCTGCAACGCAGGTTGATGAAAAAGAGGCTGTGGTATATGTAAGCGGAAAACAGATAACACCAAGCGATAAATATACTGTTATTGTTTACAATAAACCAAAGGGTGAGCTTGTTACAAAAAGTGATCCAAAAGGCAGAAGAACTATCTATGATACTTTAGAGAAAAAGTATAAGCACTTTATTCCGGTTGGAAGACTTGACTATGCTACGGAGGGTGTTTTACTTTTGACAGATGCCTCTAAAATTGCAACGGCACTTATGACTTCAAACCTCGAGAGAATTTACAAAGTAAAAATAAAAGGTGAAGTGACTCCTGTAATGGAAGAAGCTATGTTAAATGGCTTGGAACTCAGCGATGCAACAGCCGGAGGACATTCCCATAGTACTGTTACTTCTATGACTTTTGCACCTTTTTTAGGATACAAGATTCACAAAAGCGAACACAATTATTCTGTGCTGAAAATAGCACTCAGCGAAGGTCAGAATCGCGAAATCAGAAGATTCTTTGCACACTTTGGAGCTGAAGTTGCAGACCTTAAAAGGGTGAGTTTTGCAGAAATTGAGTTAAACAATCTTCCAACAGGTAAAGCAAGATTCTTAACAAGAAGCGAGTACTCAGCCCTGTTTACATTTATGAAAGCTGAAAATAAAAAAGCCAAAGAAAGAGGAGAAAAATAATGAAGACTATGAAGTTTCCAACCAGTCATAAAACACAACTGATGGATATAAGCAAAGAGGTAACGGAAGCTGTAATAACTTCGGGAATAAAAGATGGGATTTGCGTAGTTTTTACGCCACATTCAACTTCAAGTATTTTTATGTTTGAAAACCAAGACCCAGCTCTTCGCCGCGATTTGCTCAATGCTCTTAACCGTGTTGCACCTACTGATGCTGAGTACCTTCATGCCGGCGGAAATGCTGCTGCGCATCTTAAAAGTTCCCGTATGGGCAGTTCTGTCAGTATCCCGGTTGCAAACGCTAAACCTCTTATCGGAAAATGGCAGGGTGTATTCTTTGGTGAGTTTGACGGACCAAGACAAGAAAGAGAAGTTTACATAAAAGTAATTGCGGGATAAACTTGCAAGATTTCACTGTAGCTCTACGACCAAATTCTTTTGATGATTTGGTCGGACAAGAGCATCTCAGCTCTAAAAATGCTCCACTTCGTGTTCTTTGTGAAAAAGGTGTTTTAGGACATAGTTTTTTTTATGGCCCTGCCGGTTGCGGCAAAACTTCAATTGCTCGCATCATTGCAAAAATCATGGACCTGCCTTTTTACGAATTCAACGCAACTTCTATAAAAATAGAACAACTCAGAAAAATATTCGACCAATATAAAAACACTCTCCAAAAACCTCTCATTTTTATAGATGAAGTGCATAGACTTGCAAAAAATCAGCAGGAAGTTTTACTTCCGGTTATGGAAAATAACTCTGTTTTAGTGATAGGCGCGTCCACTGAGAACCCTTTTTATTCATTAACATCTGCTATCCGTTCCCGCTCTATGCTTTTTGAGATTAAGCACATCACAAATGAAGCACTTGCTACTCTTTTAAATAAAACTCTTTCGCATGCAAAGGTTACATGTGATGAAGATGGACAAGAATATCTTATTGCAAGCAGTGGCGGCGATGCAAGAGCTATGCTGAAACTTTTAGAATTTGCTTCAAATATCAACACTCACATAACTCTTGAAATATTAAAATCTCTCCGTCCAAATGCCCTGAGTGCAGGAAGCAGTGAAGCTGGTGTTCACTATGATTTAACAAGCGCTATGATTAAGTCTATCAGGGGTTCTGACGCAGATGCCGGCATCTACTATTTAGCCCGTTTAATTGAAGGTGGGGAGAGTGCCGACTTCATAGCCAGAAGACTTGTGATTTTAGCCAGTGAAGATGTCGGTAATGCCAATCCGCAAGCCCTGACACTCTGCACATCGTGCTTGACAAGCGTCTCAAAGATTGGTTATCCCGAAGCCAGAATCATCTTAGCCCAAGCTGTCATATATCTTTGTGCTTCACCAAAATCAAACTCAGCTTATCTGGCAATAAACGAAGCACTGAATTCCGTAAAAAACGGAAATATGATGGAGATACCAAAACATCTTAAAAATAATGCAGACGGCTATCTGTATCCGCATGACTATGGCGGACATGTAAAGCAGGTATACCTTTCAAAACCAACACAATTTGTAGAGCTAAAAGATATCGGCTATGAAAAAAAGATGAAAGATTGGATACAAACTATAAAAAATCTTAACTTATATCGAGAAATTTAGGTAAAATTATCAAGTAACATGTATTATAATAAGCTTACAAGGATTCTAAAATGAACATATCAGCATCGTCAGGAACAGTTACAATAAATATTGTAGATTCCATATCTCTAACATCATCTGTAATCGGGTATTT
>CALCGG010000229.1 GCA_937900945.1 uncultured Sulfurimonas sp.
AAGAACATTCTGACAGTTCAGAAAATTCAGACAAGTCAGGCAAAGAACATTCTGACAGTTCAGAAAATTCAGACAAGTCAGGCAAAGAACATTCTGATAGTTCAGAACATTCAGACAAGTCAGGTGCAGGGAATGATGATGTCGAATTGCATTCAAATGATACTGTGGATGGCGAAACCGGCTTTGATACTTTCGTAGTAGACGATGGTGGAGATGTAGACTTCAGTACAATATCTGATAATATTTCAAACATTGAGGCGATTGATACAAATAATGGAGAAGCCAATAACATAACTATATCTCTCGATGATGTGTTAAGTATGACAGATGAACATAATGTTATTAATATTGATATAGATTCATCAGATACTCTCAATATAGATACTTCAAGTGATTCTCATGAATGGACTTTAGGTGACCATACAGTAGATGTGGAAACAGGGACAGATACTCAGCAATATATTAGTGGGGAAGGTGATGATGCTATAACAGTAGAAATAAATACTGAGATACATGTAGACAATAATTAAAAGGAATGTGGTATAAACTAGACTTGCAGTTTAGTTTATACGTGAGATAGTAGGTTAGAAGTGAAAGATTATTTCAAGAGTAAAACTAATGAAAGTCTATCATTAACATGGAGTTTTTTGAATATTGAGCTTACATTTGCTTTAACTGTTCTTGTTGTTATATTCATCTCTTCGGCTATGGCATCGTTTGTTAAGCCTTTCAAGATAAGGTATACAGTTTCTGCTTCTTTATGCGTTAATTTTTTTTCTATTAGCTTAACGGAATCGTCATTTAAAAAATCAATTTTTACATGTTTAGCTAATGCAATGGTTAATTCAGGGTATGTCCAAATCTTGCCATCCATGACCGTTTGAATCATTTGCTCATAGTGGTTAGATAGCATTCTCGAGTTACCATAAGCTTTAATACCGCGAGTTATAAGCATTTTTCCAGTAGTAATATCTGGAACTTTTTCCAATACGATAACATTCTTTGGTAAAGTATTAGAAGAGATAAATTTATTGATTTCATGGGCTACACTATCATAGTCAGCAACAATTATATAAGAGCCTAGCTTTTTTATTTTTTCATTGAGTGATTCTATGTCATAGCATATAATGGGGTTTTTGAAGGCAGATTTATTTTTCCATTCATCCAGCATAGTGACATTTGCACCCATATAAACGATTTGCATCTTATCTCTCCGAAAAAACATATTGTTTTGATTTTAATATCGGTTTTAATATGTATTGCATCACTGTTTTTTTACCGGTCACAATGTCAACACTTACAGTCATACCTGGAATAATATTTAGAGGGTGCTCTTTGGTACCTAAATAATTGTTTTGGGTAACAACATCAATTATGTAAAAAGTGTTGTCTTTCTCATCAGTAACGGTATCTGGTGAAATTGAAACAACAGTTCCAATTAAGCCACCATGAATAGCAAAATCGTATGCAGAAACTTTTACTTTTGCTTCAGCTCCTGGATGGATAAATGCTATATCACTAGGTTTTATTTTTATCTCTAAATATAATTTTTCACTTGTTGGAACAATCTCAACTAAATTATCACCAGGCTTTATTACCCCGCCTACTGTATTTACAAAGAGTTTTTGAACGATTCCGGTAACAGGGGATGTTACCATCGTTCTGTTTACTTGATCACTAAATGCAACTTGCTGTGTTTGAAGTCTGGATAATTCAGCTGTTACTTCATTTAGCTCTTTTTTAGCAGTATTTATAAATAGTTGAGCGGACTCTTCTCTGTTGCTTTTGTACTGGTTGATTGCTGATTCCAGTCTTGGTAAAGAGAGTTCAATTGCCTGTATACTTTGCTTGACATCGTTGGCTTCTCTTTGTAATTTTAAAAAATCTACTCTTGACTTTACACCTTCTTCTACCATGGGCTTTGTCATAGTCACTTCTTCATCAATGTATTTAAGAGATTGCTGGAGTGTTTTTATTTTTGCCTTCGCTTCTGTATATTCTTGCTTTCTTTGTTCAATTTGTTGTAATAGTGAATTGTCTTTTGCAAGAAACTCAATTTTATTTGAATCATACAGTTTTTTTGCAAGTAGTATTTGTTGTTTCAGTTCTGAATTATCAGTTCCTATCATCTCAAAAGGCAATTGATTTGCTTCTGCATAAAGTCTATTTTTTTTAGCTATTAATTCCTGCATTTTCATATAGTTTGTCTCAGCGCTTGAAACAGACTTGACATTATTAATCTTTAAAATTATATCGCCTTTGTTTACAAATTGCCCCTCTTTGACTAGTATATTGTCAACAATACCACCTTCTAGATTTTGGATTATTTGGTTGTTTCCATAAGGAATAACCTTTCCATCACCTCTTGTGATTTCATCAATTTCAGCTAGTGATGCCCATATGATTCCAAGAAAAATAGTAATCAACCATATTTTTAAAACTCTGCTGATTCTTGAAGGTGTTGATTCTAAAATAGCAGCACTAAGACTATTCATATATTCATAGTCTTTAGCATTATATTCTATAGGATTATTATTCTTGCGCAATTTTATTTCCTCCACCTTGTAGTTGAGCTAGCGCTTGTTTTTTAGGTGCATCTATAATTATTTTACCTTCATTCATTACTATAATTCTATCAACTATTCTCAGGAGAGTCATTTTTTGTGTAACTAGAATGGAAGTTTTGTTGACAAGAACTTTCTCAAGGTTGTCTAAAAGTCTGGATTCAGTTGTTTGATCCATAGCATTACTTGGTTCATCCATCAGCATGATAGGAGTGTCCAGTAAAAATGCTCGTGCTATACCAATACTTTGTCTTTGCCCTCCAGACAAACCTTGTCCTCTTTCTCCAACAGGCATTTCATAACCTTTTGGATGTTTCTTTATAAATTCTGATGTTCCGCTTATCATGGCAGCTTTAATCATCTGCATATCACTTGCATGCGTAGAGCGATAGATAATATTATCTTTAACAGTACCTCTAAAAAGCATTATATCCTGAGAAACATAACTGAGGTTTTTTCTAAGATCTGCTGGATCAATTTGGTTTATATCTATACCATCTATAAGTATCTGTCCTGAATCTGGCTCATAAAGACCTGTGATAAGTTTTAAAATTGTACTTTTTCCAGAACCAATACGACCAATCATGGCAACATGTTCACCAGGAGTTATAGTAAAAGAAATATTAGTAAGTGCAGGAAGTTCAGAACCTGGAAAAGTAAAAGTTACATTTTGAAACTCAATATGACCGCTAAATTCAGGTCTTTGTACAAATTTTTTTCCATCCGGTCTTTCGCTAGGCTTATCAATAATACTGTTTATTGTGTCATATGAGCTTTTTGTATTTTCATAGTTTGTTAGTAGAGCTGCCACTTGTCCCATAGGAGCAAGTGTTCTGCCTGTTAAAATCACAACAGCTATAAGTCCACCCATGGAAAGTTCAAAAGCTTGGATTAAATATACTCCATAAACTATAATCATAACTGTATTGAGTTGGATTAAAAGTTGGGTGATTGATGGTATCGAGGCTGATAAAAGACGCGAAGCTGAACTTTTTTGAGAAATTTCTCCAGTTGACTCTTCCCATTTCCATTGGGATTGTCCTAGTGTTCCCAATGTCTTTAATGTTTCGATATTATTTAATGTTTCAATTAATATTGAGTTTTTATGTGCACTTGCTTCTTGAGTACTTTCAATACTAGTTCTCAGTGGCTTTTTTATTAATAAAGCATAACCAATAATTAACAATGTTGTTAAAATTGGGAATATGACTATAGTCCCACCAATATAGGCGATGACAAGCAAAAATATTACAGCAAATGGAAGGTCGATTATGGCCGCCATTGTCGCATTTGTTAAAAAATTTCTAATATTGTCAAAATCTTTTAAATTGTTTGCAAATGAACCAACTGAAGCAGGATGATGTGCCATCTTTAGATCAAGGACTTTCTCAAAAATAATAGAAGACATTATTACATCACTCTTTTTTGCAGCACTCTCCAACAGGTATGTTCTGGTGAATTTTAAAAATGTATCTAAAATATATACTACGCTAACTCCTACTGCAAAGACCCAAAGTGTTTCTATTGCATTGTTAGGAACTACTCTATCATAGACATTCATGGTAAATAAAGGGGAAGCTAAAACAAAGATATTTATAAGAAGAGATGCATAAAGAACATCTTTATATGTAGCAGCAGATAATTTTACAGTACTCCAAAACCAGTGTTTTTGCTTTAAATGTAAAGCTCTTGAATTATCATCCGTATATTCAAAGGCCTTTTTTATCATAAAACCATAACCAGTATATTCATCCACAAGTGTGTCAAAATCAACCCATTGTTCAACAGCTTCTTCTGATGGCATAATAATTTTAACTTGCTTTTTATCTTTGGAGAATTTATCTATTATACAAGAACCTTGATTGGATAATAAAATAATCATTGGAAGCTGTAAAGGTGAAATTTGAGATAGAGGCCTTCTCGTTAAGCTTGATTTTAGACCTGCTTTTGCAGCTGCACGAGAAAAAAGCCCCTTAGAATTATGCACAGAAAAAAGCTCAGGAGTCGGCTTTCCCATTTCTATTGGTAATCCAGCAGTTAAAGCTTCTGCTGAAAATGGTTTATGATAAAGTTTTGTGAACAGAACCAAGCAATCAAGTAAGGAATCCATTCTTACACTATCATAATCTGTTGTAAACATCTAAGACCTTACTTTTTATTTTTTAAGTTTTCTAACAGCTATATCCGCACGATTATTCAATTTAATACCTTCAGGCGTTTCATTACTAAACATTGGAGCGATATCTGCTTTTGCATGAACAAATATATTGTTTTCTAATGCACCAGCTTCTATGAGTTTCTCTTTAACTGTTTGAGCTCTTTGTTCCGAAAGTTTAAGAATATCGTCTTTTGACATCTTTTCATTTTCTACATTGCCAAGTATATCAAACTTTAGATAATTAAATTCATAAGGTTTAATTTGTTCTATTAAAGCATTTAGTCTCTCTTGTCCTTCTTGAGTTAATGTTGCATTGCTATCTTCAAATAAGAAACCACTGTATCTTTCTATACGTACTGTATCTTCATATAAATATTCACATCCATGAAGATTTCTCAGTCTGTCTTGAAGTGAGTTGTTACATATGTCTTCCTCATCAACTATCAAGTCATTATCAACATCATATTGAACAGGTAAAACATCATCGTTCTTTGGTGTTTTATCTATAAGACCTACTTTATTATAAACAACAGTCGTATCTCCAACTACGGTTGAGACAAGGGTTCCTAAAGCATCAAGTATTCTGTATTTTGCATAAAGTCTACTATATTCAGTGTTGATAATTTGAGCTTTTGAACCGATAAAATCATTTTGAGCTGATAAAAGGTCCAGAAGAGAGCGTCTGCCTAGGTCATACTCTTTTGAATATAAGGTAAGAGTTTTAAGTGAAAAGTCTTTATATGCATTTAAGTGTTCAAGTTGCATACCTAATTTTTCATATGCTGCCCAAGACAGGTTTAGTCCTTCAATGACTTCTCTTCTAAGTTTATTTTTTATTTGTACTTCTTGATGGATAAGGCTTACATTTTTTTGTAATGTTGCTGTATCTGCAAAACCATTGAAAAGATTATAAGATACGGTTGCCATCGCTCTAAAAGTATCGTATCTTCCTTCAATGGCACTAAGGTTTTTGTTATACGATTGAGAAACTTCTATATCCAAACGAGGATAAAATGGTGATTGTTTTTCTTTGTATGTAGCTTGCGCTAGCTTAACATTGTACTTTTCAACTAACAAAGAGGGATTGTTTTGCATTGCAAATTCTGTAGCTTCTTCCAAGTTTGCAGGAAGTTCAACATTGAGTTCCGGTCTGCTCATTTCATCGTAAACTAAATATCTGCCTAACACCCTGTGCATGTTATACGTAAAATCCATTAGAGTGTTTTCTTGTACAACATAGTTTGATTTTGCAAGAGCAAGAGCAGATTGGATTTTATTTACTTCCGATAAAGTTGTTAATCCTGCATCGTAAAGTTTTTGTACTTTGTTTAGAATTTCTTCATTTATTTGAATATTTTCATTTTCATTTTTAAGTAATTCTAGATTTTTCATAACCAGTAAATACTCATTTGTCATTTCAAAAGCGGTAGCATTTACTTTTTCTATATAACTGTAGGCTGCTGCAATAGTTCTGTTTTCTTGTTGTTCAACCTGGTATGTTGTTGCAAAACCCTGAAATATATTTTGTGTATATTTTAAAGAATTTTGATATACATTAAAGTCAAATTTTCCATCACTAGCCCCATTGAAGGCAGTATCTTTTTTTTCTGTATGCTCAAAACCGGTACCTAAAGATAAGTCGAGTTTTGGATAATAACCTGCTTTTGCAGTTGTGATATCCTCTTTCGTCATATTGTAATTTTTTAATCTTTCTAGAACTATTGGATTTGTAGTTAAAACTTCATCTACAGTATCTTTCAGACTTTCCGCATTTATAACAGTGCTAAGTGATAAAGCTAGCAGTAGTAATTTCTTTTTCATTTTATATCCTTATTTGTCTGTTGAGTTAAGTTCAATTTCAATACGGCGGTTTTCCGCACGGCCAGCTTTATTCATATTATCTGCGATAGGCATTTTTTCACCTCGACCCATGGCTGCTAATCTGCTTGCTTCGACCCCTTCATTTACAAGAGCATTTCTTACGGATAAAGCGCGCATTTCTGAAAGAACTTGATTCGCTTCATAGCTGCCAATACTGTCTGTATGACCTACTATCACAGCTTTGTATTTAGTGTTCTCTTTTAGGAATTGAGCAAATGTTTTGACGTCATTTTGATCATCAGGCTTGATGTCGTATTTGTTGAAATCAAAATTAAGTTTCAACGTTGCCGATACTGGAGCACCGCTAGAATCAACGTTAACCATTGCTGGAATATCTGGAGCTTTTTCTGCAACAACAGGCGCTTCATTCTCAACCTTTTGAGGCTGCTGAACCTCTTGAACTTCTTGAACCTGCTCGACCGCTATTGGCTGTATGTATGGAAATTCATTTCCCCCAATAGGCTTAACTGCTTCAGATGCATTGAGCGAGAAAAGTAAAGCTGTTGAGGATAATAGTGCCAACGAATGTTTCATTTTTAATTCCTTAAACCTTTAATATGTGTTATCATAACTTAAAATAGTGAGAAAGTAGTGAGTTTTAAAAAAAAACATCTTTAAGTTCATGCTGTTATTTTATAACCTATTCCGTAAACATTTGTAATTGTATCTTTTGGCAGCTTTTTTCTTAAATTTTTAATAATTGTTTTAAGGGCATCAAGCTTATCATCATCATAACTATACCATACCTCAATAATAATATCATCATAAAGAAATGTTTTATTTAAGCCGGAAAATAAAACATCAAGTATCTTTCTCTCTTTGTTTGTCAGCAGTACTGAACCATTGGAATCAAAAAGTTCTGTTAAATCATAATTCCAATAAAAACCTTCGCTGAGGTTTAAGAATTTTTTTGACAAAACATCAAAGTTTGATAATTCTTGCAGGACCAGAGTTAATGCATTTTTCAACTCATCTCGGCTAATCGGTTTTACTAAATACTTAGTGAGTTTTAATTCAGCTGCTGCTAAAAGATAACTGGTGTCTGAATGAGCCGTAAGCATGATAGCCTTGGTCGTATGGTCATGTTCTCGTATTCTTTTCAGTAAATCAATCCCATTTAATTTTGGTATGTTAATATCAACTATTAGGATGTGAGGTTTCTTTTCTTTGTATATTTTATAAGCCTCTTCACCATTTTCAGCTTCATAAACATTTGAAAAATATTTTTTTAAATAGCGTACATAATTATCTTTTATAGCTTTTTCATCTTCTACAAACAATATATCATATAGATATGTCTCTTCTTGATTCATATTCATCCTTCGTATTTTAGTATTATCTTAAAACATGCTCCATTACTTTGGTTTATTGCCAAAATTCTACCATGCATACTTTCTTCAATTATTCTTTTTGACAGATATAATCCAAGCCCCGTGCCTTGTGACTCATGTTTTGTTGTAAAATACGGGTCAAATACTTTTTCTAGTATTTCAGCTTTTATGCCGCCTGCATTATCGCAAATAGACAGATGATAATAGCCGGAAACTATATCAAGATTTATTTGTACTTTTGGCTTAAATATATTTCTGCTTATGAAGACATCCTTCGCATTGTTCAATATTACCACGATTACCTGTTGCAATTCAGTTGGACACCCTTCAAAACTGTACTTTGTATCAATGTTGTTTTCTACCTCGATGTAGTGGGCTTTAAAGGTTCCTTTAACAATATATATTGATTTTTCAATCAAATTCTGTATGGAAAAAACTTCTTGCTTTTTATTTTGATCAAAAAAGTCTTTGAAGTCATTAATCGTATTTGACATGTATTTGGTTAACGATTCTATCTCTAAAAGTTTTTCTTCAATTACAGAATCTTTAAAATTTTTTTCATATAAAATATCGTCAATAACTAATACCGAAGAATTTATTTGCGATAATGGCTGTCTCCATTGATGAGCAATATTTTCCATCATCTCACCTATCCAGATGAACTTACTTTGCTCAAAAATCATTTTATCTTTTTCTCTTGATTTTTTGATTTCATTTTCTATTTTTATAGATAGTTCTGTATTGAGTTTTTTAATGGCACGCTGCTTGTAGATAATAACAGCAAGAATAACAGCAACAATTATTAGAATTTTTAAAATAAAAGTAGAGGTTGTCTCAATGGAATAAGTTTTTTGCAAGGATTCTAAATCTAATGCTAAAGCATAAAGATTTGTTAAAAAAAATATAGAAAAAAATTTAATCAAAATATTCATGCGGGTATTTTATCACAAAACTTCAATTGTGCTATAATCACGGCTACAAATAATAAAACTTAGGTTACTCATGCGTTCATCTGATGTAGATTCCATTTTAAATAACAAAGACCGATTATTGACTCAAACTTATTTTGATTTGCAGAAATACTTTGAAGACAAATACGGTCAGGATACTGTTATTTTTATGGAGATTGGAACTTTTTTTGAAGTGTATGAAGTTAACAACGACGAACTTCAGATCGGAAAAGCAAAAGAGATAGCCGAACTTTTAAACATCCAGCTCACCAAAAAAAACAAAAATATTATAGAAAATTCAGATAAAAATCCACTTCTAGCAGGAGTTCCAGCTGTTTCTTTTGAGAGATATTTAAGCCGTCTGATTTCAGAGCAAAAATATACGGTTATCGTTGTAAAACAAAAAGGCACTCCGCCTAAAATAAGCAGATATATCTCTCAAATAGTCTCACCCGGGACAAACTTTGACCACATAATCGATAACGATGACAACTACATAGTTTCACTTTTGGTAGATAAGCATAAAGATATTTACAATGTTGGTTATTCCGCCATAGATGTAACAACCGGAAAAACTTGGCTCTATGAAACACATGGAACAAGCGAAGACTCCTCTTATGCGCTGGATGAGGTTTTTAATCTTTTAAATATCTATCGTACTTCTGAGGTTGTTGTTACATTTTTGGACGGTATAACTGACCAGCGACATGTGCTGCAGTATTTAGAAATCGCAGAGCATTATCACTATAGTGTGAATCATGAAAGACCAAAAATCGACTTTCAAAATGACCTGTTTAAAGAGGTGTATCAGATACAGTCACTTCTCTCTCCCATAGAACATCTGGACTTGGAGAGAAGCCCGATGATTACAGAATCGTTGGCTATTTTAGTCCATTTTGTGATTGAACATGACATACATATAGTTCAAAAACTTGACCGTCCAAATATTATAGATAACCGCCGTTTTATGTATCTTGGAAACAATGCACTGGAGCAGGTCGGCATAATCTCAAAAGATAAAAAAGAGTTTACACTTCTTAAGATGCTGGACAAAAGTGCAACAGCCATAGGAAAAAGACTTTTAAAAGAGCGACTTTTAAATCCAATACTAGAAAAAGATGAGCTTGAGAGACGATACAACCTCATAGAAAGAGTGTCTTCACATGTACGCTATTTGGATGAGACTATGCGTGGCATTTATGATTTAGAAAGACTTTCCCGCCGTTTAGATTTGGCTCGCCTTCACCCTTTTGAGATGAATCACATCTATGAGTCGATGCTGAGTGTCAAAGAGTTGATGAGCTATGTAAAAAAACATAAGATTCAGAAAACTCCTTTTCATGAAAGTGAAGTGGATGAGTTTTTAAGAGATATAACCAAAAGCATAGACCTTGATGTCTCCCGCCGTTTTACAAATATGACTGTTGATGAAAACTTTTTGATGAGCGGAGTGGATGAAGCGATAGATACTTTGGTGCAAGAAAATTCTACCATGCTGATAGCTTTTGAGGACATTATGTCTAGTATTGAAAAGTTGCTTGAGGTCAATAATTCCGGCAGTTCAAACCGCTTAGTGAGTCTAGGTTTGTTAGAGAAAGAGGGGTATTATATTTCTCTCAGTAAAAACAGGTTTTCGATGATAGAAAAAGAGTTTAAAATTAGCGAGGAATTTTCAAATTTTAGCGTTAAAAAACTCACAAACAGTGTGAAAATAACATCAGACTTTACAGATAAACTCTCAGACAACATTATGAAAAACCGCCGTAAAATCGTTTCCTTGGTAAAAGATAAATATATTCAACTTCAGGGTGTTTATGAGAGAAGATATTCACTTCTTTTTGACAGAGTGATAAACTATGTTTCAGACTTGGATGTGGGTGTGAGCTCATCAAAAGTTGCACAACAGTTTAAACACTCAAGACCGATGATTATAGATGTGAAAGAGGATGAGAATTTTATGCAGATAATGCAGCTTAGACATCCTCTCATAGAAGTGCAAGAGAGGGGCGGTATCTATGTTCCAAACGACATAGTGATGGGAAATCGTGACTACATGGACTTGCCGCATCCTAACACTGTCATGCTTGATGTTGCAGTACATGACGGACATTCAATTAACGGTGTTTTACTCTATGGCATCAACTCTAGCGGTAAAAGTTCCTTGATGAAAAGTATAGGTATCGCCACACTCATGGCGCAATCAGGTTTTTTTGTAAGCGCGGCTGTTATGAAATTCTCTCTTTTTGATTCTCTCTTTACAAGAATCGTCTCAAAGGATAACCTTGCAAAAGGGCTTTCAACTTTCGCAGTTGAGATGCTCGAACTTAAAAATATTTTCAACCGTGCCACCGTCCGCTCACTGGTTTTGGGAGATGAGATAAGCCATGGGACTGAAACACTCTCAGGTGTGGCAATAGTGGCAAGTGCCATCATAAAGCTCGCAAAACTTCGCTCAATCTTTTTATTCGCAACTCACCTCCATCAACTCTCAACTATGAGAGAGATAACAACTTTAGATAATGTTGTAGATTTGCACTTAAGCGTAGAGTATGATGAACTAAAAGACAGGCTCATTTTTAATAGAGTTTTGCAAGCTGGAAGCGGAAGCAGTATCTATGGTTTAGAGTTTGCAAAATCACTCCACATGGACAGTGATTTTCTAGATACTGCAAATACAATCAGAAAGCGTCTTGCAAATGATTTTGATGAGCTTGAACTTCTTGTAAAGAAAAAGAAAAGCAAGTACAACAAAGATTTGTATGTAACTAAATGTGTGATTTGTGGAGCCATGGCAGAAGATGTCCACCACATCTCACAGCGCTCTTTAGCTGATAAAGCCGGTTTTATAGGACATTTTCATCAAAATAACAAACATAATCTTATTCCGTTGTGTAAAGAGCATCATAACCTGATTCATGAGGGAAAAATTAAAGTAGATGGCTTTGTTATGACATCAAACGGGCTTGAACTAAAGTTTGAAGAGCAGATGAATAAACCTAAAAAAGTTGTAGTTGCAGAACCTGAAATAAACGAACACAAAGAAATTGCTGAGATAAAAGAAGAACCTAAAAAGTTTGTTTTGGATGATTGGTAAAAGATGAAATAGATTTTACATGTAAGGGGCAGTTCACTTACATGTAAGAAATTTTTAATCTACAGGGTTGAAATACTCTTTTTCAGCTCCACAACCAGGACAAACCCAATCATCCGGTAAATCTTCAAATGCTGTTCCAGCAGGTATCCCATGTTTTTCATCTCCAATGTCGGGGTTATATACCCAACCACAAAAAGCGCATTTATACTTTTTCATTTGTAATCCTTTTTAGACAGTCTACAAAAAACAATCTGAATTTTAATTTAGCAAATAAAATTAGGATAAAATAGCGAAAGAAAAGGAGTTTATATGAGAATGATCTATTTACTGTTAGCTGCATTTTTATTTATAGGTTGTATGGGTACGGCACCGGTTACAGGTCGAGAACAGGTACTTTTAATGTCGCCAAGTGAGGAAAAGGCGTTGGGAGATAGTAGTTATAAAGATTTTCTTTCAAAAGCAAAAATAAGTACAGATAAAGCACAAACTGCAAGAATCAAAAATATTGGAAATAAAATAGCCATAGCAGCCCAAAGAAAAGATTTTGATTGGGAATTTAATCTTGTAGAGGATGCGCAGGTAAATGCTTTTTGTTTGCCGGGTGGGAAAGTTGTTGTTTACACAGGCATATTGGATTTAGCGAAAAATGATGACCAGTTAGCAACAGTAATGTCACATGAGATAGCGCATGCTCTGGCAAGACATGGAGCTGAGAGAATGAGTCATCAGCAAATTTCTGAGGGTGTTCAAACTTTAGGAAATATTTTAGTGGGTGCAACAGCTCCTGAGTATACAAATGCTTTTAATATGGCGTATGGATATGGCACTCAGCTGGGGGTTATGCTTCCTTACAGCAGAAGCCATGAATACGAAGCAGATGAGATAGGTGTTCACCTTATGCAAAAAGCTGGTTATAACATACATGAAGCTGTAAATTTTTGGGAAAATATGAAAAGCAAGAAAGGAACAGCTAAAATTGAATTTTTCTCTACGCACCCGACAGATGAGCATAGAATCCAAAGAATATCTGAAATAGTTAAGAAATTAGAAAAAAAATAGATTCCCTTTAGCATGTAAGTTTTACATGCTAATCTCTACCAAAGAAGAAAGTAATTTACTAAAAATAGTACACTCAGTTTAACTAATGCGATTACACTTGTTCCAATGATATTCCCAATTTGACAAGAGGTACAATGTTCATATTGTTTGCCTTCGTATTGAGCATAAAAGAAATAAATTACAATTAATATGAGCAATGAGATCATTGCATAGTTTTCTATAGAGATAACGGTGCTTAATGTCTCTTCGCTTACGAAAAATTTTGATACAGTTCCAAACAGAGCAGCTACGAAAAGGAACTTGAAAAGTTGCAGCAGTCTGTCTCTTTTAAAAACAGTAGGGCAGTCATTTTGAGTGATGGAATCTGTTCCAAACTCCAGCTTTGAATCAAAAACTTTTTGTTCCTCTTCATCAAGTCTCACTCTAAAGTTTGAGCCATACATGTAGTCCATTTTTCTCTGAATAGTTATAGATAAATCACCATCAGCTTCTAAAAACTGCTGGTTTGCACCTCTGTCTTCATACATGACTTTAATTTTTTCATATCTATTTGTTTTTGCACTGAGTCCAGGAAAATAGGCTGTAGTTTCAGTAGGTGTAACTTTACCTTCTCTTGTTAAAATTCTTGGATTTATCAGCTCTAAAAATTCATCGTCATCTTTTTTGACAACTATTACAGAAAGCGGAGAAGTTATCTGAAAAGCAGCTAGCGCATTTAAGCTATTTGCTTCCATTGTGTCTTTTAAATCTTGAATTAAAGTAAATAATTCCTCATTAAAGTGTCTGACATTCGCGCCAAATTCTAAACTTGGAGTTGTCGGATATTTTGTAATCTCTTGTATCATTTATTTTCCTATTTTAATGGCATCAAAGCATACCCTGAATTTTGATATTTTATAGTGTCTATAAAACTATTCTCAGATATCTTCACAAAAGGTAAAACATCTTTTTGTTCAATTGAATTATACTTCAGTGACATAGCACAAGCAATTATCTCAACCCCTTTTTTTTCTGAGAGTCTTCTAATCGTTTCTTGCGCTTTTGCTATATGCTTAATATCTTTAGCCGGTATTATATCAGTAAATCTTTTAGAAACCATTGGCACACAGCCTCCATGCAGGGTTAATACAAAATTTGCTTTTTTTGAGTCTTTTTCAAGCATGTCTATTGTTTTTTCCATAACCATCAAACGGGTATCTATATACAGTGCATCACTGGAACTACAGTCAAAAACTGCTTTGTACTCTTGTGCTTGAATTGTTCCTAAAAGTATGAAAAGTGTAAAAAATATAATCTTTTTCATCTGCTTATTCTCCCAAAGAAAATACATTGGATAAGGTGTTTATGTAGTTAAAATAGCCTGTGATTGCAACTGCTTCTAAAATCTGGACATCGCTGAAGCCAAGTTCTTTGAGCGCATCAATCTCTTTTTTTAAGATTTTATAGCTATCTTTTTGTGAAGCTCTAATACAAAATCTTAAAAGCTCTTTTTCTGCATCTGATGTTTTAATAGAATCAATACCTTGTAAAATTTCTTCTATCTGTTCATCACTTAAACCAAGCATTTTTGCTATGCTTTTATGTACATCAACACACATTTTACATCCATTTTCTTTTGAAATCAAAAGAGCAATAGCTTCTTTGACATGGTAAGAAAGAGTAGTCGCATCGAGCAGATATTTTTGAATCATTCCATCTGTCGCAAAATAGATCTTTTCGTCTATAGCCAAGAGTTTAAATATCTCACCAAGTTTTCCTGTCTTTTCCAAGATAGGTTTTGCTTTTGCTTGAATCGCTGGACTCATGTCCTCAAATTCCGGTAGTTTTATGTGTGCCATTTTCATTCCTTTTAGTATGTATAAAAAACGTTAAGTTGAACTTTACGATAAAATTATAGGGTATAATTCTTATGACAATATTAAAAAAGAGAATAAATTGGAATATAAGATATCTGAATTAGTAGCAAAAACTAATGT
>CALCGG010000230.1 GCA_937900945.1 uncultured Sulfurimonas sp.
ATATCCATCATACCAAGTGTTTTAAGCTCATCCTCGTGATAGCCAAGCATATTCGATATGGCCTCATTTCCCATATAAAACTTTTTACCTTCTATATCTACAATCAAAATACCGTCTCTTGCACTCTCAAAAATTTTTCTAAATTGTAATTCACTTTTTTCAAGTCTAGTTTTGGTTTCTTGAAGCTCTCTATATGATTTTTGTTCATTTGTAATATCTTCTGCTGTAAATAAAAATCCTTGAAGAACCTTTTTATCTGAAAATATAGGGGAATAGGTAGTTCTGAAAAAATGTTCTTCTCCCTCTTTGTCAATAACCGTTGGATTGCAATTTATAACTGTTTTACTTTCACCTTTGAGTATGGAATCTGCAATGGAACTATTGAAGCATTTGAGAGTATTATCAAGAGTTTTCCCTTTTTCGGGTACTGAATATAAACAGTGAAAGATTAAAGCATTGCTATATTCAATTATGCTGTTTGTATCACAAGCGATAATTAATCTGTCTGCAAATGAATTTAAAATATTGTTAAGCACAGACTGTTCTTCCAAACGACTATATGTGTCATATAAAATATCAGATTGTTTACGTATCGTATCACGCAGCATCTCAACATAGATTCCAGATATTCCTTTGACTAAATCATGCTGGGTGATAATTCCGGCCAACTTGCCGTCATCATCCACAACGATAAGGCGTCTAATATTTTCATTGTTTAAAATATGTTCAGCTTCTAAAATGGAATAATTATAGTGAATGGTCTTTACAGGGCTAGACATATACTCATCAATTGATTTTAAGAGAACATGGTCTCCTTGTCTTGCCAAATGAATGGAATCCCGCTCGGTAAAAATACCTATGGGTTTGTCATTTTCGACAATAACAACGCTACTGATTTTTTTGGTATTCATCAAGCTAATGCTTTGAGATACTGTGTACTCTTTTGTAACAGTTATGACATTTGTTGACATTACAAAATTAACGTCTTTCGCCGCCAAGAGTTGTTCAGGAGTATGATACTTTAAAAAATCACCTTCACTTAGAAGTCCAAGGAGCTTATTTTCATGATTGACAACAACTAAATGACGATATCCGTTCTCTGTCATTGTCATGTATGCATCACGAAAATCAGTATCTTCATATATGGTAAGTAATGGTGATGACATTATCGTATACGCTTGTTGTAGAAGAATCTCATCCCAATGACCAGCTTGTTTCGAGACATCTCTTTCAGTGATGATACCTATAGGCAGGGAATCATCATCAAGTACTAAAACAGCACTTGATTTTGTTTTTTCTAAGATTTCAAGAGCTTTATCAACGGTTTGAGAAGCTAAAATGGTTGGAACCTTATCATTATAAAGGCGTTTAATCGTTTTTGTCATGCTGAAATCCTACTTCTACCTTAATTATTCAAATTATATTTAAATATTATATCATTGAAACATTACAATACCATGAAGATTTTGTATATGTAGATTTAACCACAAATAAAATACTTGTTAATTACATATTTAGACAGTGATTGTAAATTTGAGGTATTTCTAATATGGATGATGAAACTAAGGAGAAGGGAAGTTATGTAAATCCCCATAAAATGGGGACTTTTAAAATCTATCTAAGATTTTCGAATGGTGCAGTTACAACTTGTTTACGAGTTACAGTATAAGGAACTAATGCCGCAG
>CALCGG010000231.1 GCA_937900945.1 uncultured Sulfurimonas sp.
TGCTTTGATTGGTCGCTCGTACTACTCAGTCAAGAGGTAGTCACTTTGTGATTTTAGTTTAGTAGAAGTGTGTATGTTGTGTGTATCTATATTACCATCTAAGAGCCTATTACAGGGAGTGTCAGAATGAAAAGAAGCTAATTGTGTGTATGTGTAAACGCATAATATGATAGTATTTTGTGTAGGTACACACAAAAGATACACATAAGTTGTGTGGTAAGTTAGATTTACTGCATATTGTTACAGAGACTAGAGGGTGAATAAATTATTTAAATAAGTATTGAAGAGTTTCATTAAAGAAGAGAGTTACTTGAAAAAGTCCCCAAAAAATGGGGACAGAAAGAACTATTTTAAGTTCTCAAATGGTGCAGTTACAACTTGTTTACGAGTTACAGTATAAGGAACTAATGCCGCAGCACGAGCTCTTTTTATAACTATCGTAATCATGTCTTGGTGACGCTTACAGTTACCTGTTAAACGGCGAGGCATGATTTTATATCTTTCAGAAAGTGAGAAGCGTAATGCTCCTACTTCTTTATAATCCATGAAATCAACTTTTGATTCACAATACTTACAAAATCTTTTTTTGTATTTTCTTTTTTCTGACATGTTATTACCTTTTATTATCTATTTCTAAAATGGAATTTCATCTTCATCGATGTCAATTACAGGAATATTATTACTGCTAGGCATCTCACGACTCTGTGTTTTAGCTTGGTTTTCATAACTTGGCTGCTTGTAACTTTGTTGTTTAGCCGCAGGCTCGTAATCATAACTTGGCTCTTCTTGCTGAGGCTGTTGATAGCTCTGCTGATTACCTTGTTGCGGAGTATAATTGCCGCCACCTTGGTTATCACCTTTTGAGTCTAGCATTTGCATTGTTTCAGCAATTACAGAGTGTTTTGAACGTTTTTGTCCATTTTGGTCTACCCATTGTTCAAAGTTTAATCTTCCTTCAACCAAGATTTTACTCCCTTTACGAAGGTATTGGTTGGCAATTTCAGCACTTCTTCCGAAGAAGGTTACGTCAACGAACATTACTTCATCTTTTTTCTCACCATTTACAGTGAATTTACGGCTGGTTGCTATAGCAGTTTTTGCTATACCCATGCCAGCTTGAGAATATCTAAGTTCGATGTCGCGTGTTAAATTTCCAACCAAAATTATTTTATTAAACATGAATTTTCCTTAATTGTTAAAACTTGAGTCTATTCTTCTTCTTCATCATTAGCTTTAGCTTCTTGTGTAACTTCAACTGCTGTTAGTTCTTTAGTTGATGTTCCTTTTAGAGCTTTTTCTACCATCTTATTCCATGCAGCTATTTCACGGTTTGAATCGTACTTGATAGTTACAAAACGAAGAAGTTCTTCGTTGATACGAAAACGTCTTTCAATTTCAGAAATTGCAGAAGGAGCAATTGTGTAATAGATAACATGGTAATAACCACGCTCATTTTTATTGATAGGATAAGCTAATTTTCTCATTCCCATTGCATTTGTTGCAGCGATTTCGCCACCATTTGAAGTAATAACTTCTTCAATAGCAGCGATGCTATTTTGAATCTCTTCTGCTGTAAGTGTCGGTTTTACGATTACTAGGTTTTCGTAATGTCTCATAGAGTATAATCTCCCTTTGGTATTTGCCTAAAAATAGGCGTTGTTTCCCTTTCGGATATTTAAATATATCATTTTTTGTAATGATACAAAGAGAAAGGAACTCGGAATTATATATAAATCATACTTAAACACTAATTATATGTAATCCTATATTTTTATTAGGTATACTGATACATAAGTACAAATGTCAAAAGGATGGAATATGAATGCAACAACTAAAGGCGTAGAGGCACTCAAAGATGAAATAAGACATGAAATCCGCGCTATTTTTAAAATGAACATGAAGTTCGAAAGTTGGAATGTTCCTGAAGCTGATAATCATGAAGCTTCTAGAAAGATAATTGATGTCATGCAAAAAGCTATAAATGAGCTAAAAGATGAGATTAAAGCCGGAGATTATGAAAACTATTAAATCAAAAAATATGCAAATGTAGAAGTTTTTTTGAGTGAAAGGCTCAAAAAAACTAGATGCTATTTAAGGCCTAATTCTTCCAGAATCGGTTTAATCCCTTTAGCTATTTTGATTAGTTCTGAGTAAAATAAACCTTCAGCTTTATCTTCTAAAATCCATTCATCAATATGTTTCATAGTCTCCGACTTTTCACTTTGATTTAAATCATCCGAATCTTTAATAGCATTTTTTATTCTTTGTACATGCTCGTGATGTTTATGTGCACTCATTTGATAATCCTTTTTTAAAATTATATTATTATACCAAATAAGTCTTTCATCTTTCTCAATAAAAAGTTGTCATTTTGCAATGCAATGGAACCATTATTGCTTCTTTTAGATATAGTTTTAAATAAAATAAAATCACATAATTTTAAGCATAAATATTTGGAGTGTTAATGGCAAAAAGAAAAGCAAGCAGTGCAAAGAATAAGTCAAAAACCTTGGCTTATATTGCATGGAGTTTAGCACTAATTGCAGTAATAATAAGTTCATCAGTCACTGGTTATTATTTTGGTTATTCTGATGCTAAAGAAGAAATAACAAAAAAACAGAGCATTTTGCATAAAAAAAGAGTTGCTATGCTTGAAAGATTGGAAAAAACCAGTAAAAAAAGTGAAAAGCAAAGTGTAAATAATAGGCTAAAAGAAGTTCTAAATAAAGAAGTAAAGAAAAAAGAGGAACTAAAGAATATTCCTGAGTATCAAGTCAGTGCGGCACATGAATATGATGATCCAACCCTTGACTTACCTCCGAAACGGGAAATCAAGCATATGCTAAATAAACCAAAATTAGCAATTATTATTGATGATATGTCTTTAAAGTCTCAAGTTATAGCAGTTGAAAATTTAAAAATCCCATTGACCATGTCTTTTATGCCACCAAGAACTGCCCGTCCAAACTCAGCTCGTTTAGCAGCTACAGAAAATTTTTACATGGTTCACTTGCCGTTAGAGGCGCTTAGTTTTACAAAAGAGGAACCTCAGACTCTACATGTGGATGATTCACAAGAAAAAATATCAGAAAGAATTAGAGAGATAAAAAGGCTTTTTCCAAAAGTAAGATATATAAATAATCATACCGGCAGTAAGTTTACATCCAACGAACTTGCAATGAATCGTTTGATTTTTGCTCTTAAAGATAATGATATACAGTTTGTAGACAGCAGAACAACGGCTCAAACAGAGGTTTCAAAAGTTATGAAAAATTTTGGATTGCAATATATTAGCAGAGATGTTTTTTTAGATCATCATATGGATAAACCATATATTTTAGGACAAATAAAAGAAGCTATCAAAGTAGCTAAATTACATGGAACAGCTATCGCCATAGGGCATCCACATGCAAATACCCTACTGGCTTTGAGCGAGTCAAAAGAACTCTTGAAGCAAGTGGATTTGGTTTATATAAACAACCTTTATTGATGCCTTTATTACAAGAAAAAATTTCAGAACTGGCTTGTATGAAAAGCTATCCGAAGGAGATTTACTATGATGGAAATCTCGAACTTTTAAAATTAAAAAAAATTTCCGTAGTTGGGAGCAGAAAACCCAGCAGATACTCAAAAGAGCTTACGCACAAGCTCTCGTCGGCACTCGGAAAAAGTGGTATCTGTGTTGTAAGCGGCGGTGCGATGGGAATTGATGCTGTAGCTCACATGGGGGCAGGAAGCTCAAATACTATTGCAGTCTTACCATGTGGCATAGATATTAAATATCCGGCAGTAAACAAAAATCTGCTTACTGATATACAAAATAACGGATTATTGTTAAGTCAGTTTAGTGAAGGTTTTCGTGCAACACCATGGAGTTTTGTTGTTAGAAATGAACTTGTAGTTGCACTTGGAGATGTCTTGGTAGTCGCTGAAGCAGAGCTTGGAAGCGGGAGCATGCGAAGTATAGAATTTGCTCTCAAAATGGGGAAAGAAATTTTTGTGCTTCCTCAAAGAATGGGTGAAAGCAGTGCTACAAATACTTTGCTGAAAAATTCCAAAGCAAAAGTTATATACGATATAGAAGAGTTTGTATCCAAATTTAGCGACATTGAAGTAAATGAAAAGAGTGATGATTTCTTATTATACTGCGATACAAACCCAATTTATGATGAAGCTTTGAGTAAATATCCAGATAGAATTTTTGAAGCTGAGCTTAGCGGAGATATTGAGATACGAAACGGCAAAGTTTTTTTAGTTTAAAGTACATTTTTTAATGACACTAGCTTTTGATGACAATTTTATTTTTTCCACTATTTTTAGCTTGATATAATGCTTCATCTGCCTTGTGCAGTACTGTTTCTACACTTTCGTCATCTTGCTGAATTTGTGACACACCAAGACTTATGGTAAACTTTATTCTTGAGCCATCTTTTAATATAATCGTATTGTTTTCCACAATATCTTTTAATTTTTTGGCTATTATTTCCGCTTCTTTTAAATGTGTATTTGGAAGTATAATTACAAATTCTTCACCGCCAAATCTTACACTGATATCACTATTTCTAACTGTATTTCTAAAAATATCTGCTAAATCATTGATAACACGATCTCCAACACTATGCCCATAAGTATCGTTGACATTTTTAAAGTCATCAATGTCTATAATGATTAGACTAAAAAGTTGTGAGGTTCTTTTTGCTATTAATAGTAAACTTTTAATGATTTCATTAAAATATCTTCTATTGTATAGATTGGTCATTGGATCTCGATTTGCTTGTTCTATAAGTTTTTTTTGAGTATCTTTTAATTTTTTAGTTCTTTCTATAACTTTCTTTTCCAGTTCTTTATTGAGGAGTTCCAGTTTTTCTATACTGTTTTTTGTATTTAAAATACTCTGCGTAATTAAATAACTCGACAAAGATATAAATTCTTTATCTTGTTCGGTATATGCTATGTATTGTCCATTTTCCGCTTTTTTGTTTATTAATTGCAGTACTCCGATTGATGAATTTGTATAAAAATTCACAAGTGGTGCGGTCAAGATGGATTTTGTTTTATATGAAAAATTTTTATCAAATTCTTTTGAAGATTTAAAATCATATTTTTTATTTTGATAAATGTCAAAAACACTTATAACTTTAGATTGAATAAATGATTCAACAGCGATTGTTCCCGTATCTTTTTTGATTTGATATCTTAAATCTTTCAGAGATTCTTGTAAATCAAGTATTGTTTCATAAGGAAGACTGTCATTTTGAAAAATATGAAATTTAAGGTAATCGTCTTCCGCTAAGTATATTGTTCCGGCATCACTGTTTGTGATATGTCTTACATACTGTAATATTTTATGAAGTAATGCTTCCAAATCATTGCTATGAAAATGCTCAATATCATCAATCTTGAATAAATCACTGGCATGAAAATGTTTCATAGTATCCATTTTGATTAAAGCACTGTCTTTTGCCATGCATTATACCTCATCTTTAGTTTAACACATTGTACATTTTTCTACCAAAAATAACAATAAATTACTATATAATGAGTGTTTTTAAGAAGTCAGACTGTGGTATTTAAACGATATTTGGAAATTTTATTGTCAAATATCGTTTAAATGATTAACATCGCATCGCCATAAGAGTAAAACCTGTATTTATTTTCAATTGCTTCTTTGTAGAGTTCTTGTGCTTTTTCTACACCGATAAATGAAGCTACAAGCATAAGAAGGGTTGATTTGGGCAGGTGAAAATTTGTCAGTAAATGGTTGACCCTCAATGGTTTATTGTTTGGGTGTAAAAAAAGATTTGCTTCTCCTCTTTGTGTCTCATTGTGTCGTACATAGAACTCAATCGTCCTTGTTGATGTAGTTCCAACACTTAAAACAGGTATTTCGGAGTCCAATATTTTTTTTGCTTCATCAGAAATGTCATAATACTCAGAATGCATAGGATGCTCGGTTATAATCTCAGCTTCAACAGGTTTGAAAGTCCCGCTTCCTACATGCAGAGTTATATATGCATGTGGAAAATTTTCACAAATTCGCTCGTGCTGTTGGGGTGTGAAGTGAAGTGAAGCTGTTGGTGCTGCAACTGCTCCCTCTTCTCTTGCAAATACACTCTGGTATTCGCTTTGATCCTCTTGATTGTCATCTCTTTGGATGTAAGGGGGAAGAGGAACATGTCCGATTCTGTCAATGATTGGCAAAAGTTCTTCAAATCTCAACTTTTCATTCTCTTTTAAAAAGTTTACAACTCTGCTTCCATCATCATGAAGCTCTTTTATAACTGCCACTAAATTTTCTTCAAAAAAGAGCTTAGTATCTGCCTTTACCTTTCCTCTGATATAAACATGTACATCGTAAGCATTTAGTGCACGGTTGATAAGAAGTTCGATTTTTCCGCCGCTTGGCTTCTTGCCATAGAGTCTGGCTTTTATAACTTTTGTATCGTTAAAAATGAGAGCACAATCTTTGGGAATGAACTTTTCTAGGTCGAAAAACTTTGTATGTGTGATTTGACCTGTTTCTCTATTGTATACTAAAAGTCTTGCATGATCTCTTGGTGAAGCGGGATGTGTCGCTATAAGTTCTTGGGGGAGGGTGAAGTTATAGCTTGAAGTGAGTAACTCTGGGTTACTCACTTGCTTTCTCTAGCTCTGTTTCGTCTTCTGTTTCTTCTTCTAACGGCGGAGCCGGATTTACCAGTTTGACTATAAAAATAGATAAGCCATAAAGAATAATAAGCGGACCAGCCATAAGAAGCTGAGTCAGAACATCCGGAGGAGTTAAAAATGCGGCTACTACGAATATAATCACAATTGCATACTTGAAAAAATCAGTCATTTGTCTATCATCCACCATGCCAAGCAAAGCGAGAAAATATGCAAATATCGGCAACTCAAAGGCGATGCCAAAACCAAACATAATCTTTGTGAAAAAACCAACATAGTCTTCAATATTTATAAGAGGTGTAAATTTAAAACTACCAAAGGTAATGAGAAAGTCAAATCCGAAAGGTGTAACTACATAGTAAGCAAATAAAACCCCGACTAAAAACATAGTTGTTCCACCGAGGATAAAGGGGATAATCATCTTTTTTTCATTTGCATACAAGCCTGGAGCTACAAACATCCATATTTGAGAAAGGATTACAGGCAGTGAACCGACAATCGCTGCAAAAAATGCAACTTTGAGAGCAACAAAAAATGCTCCTCCGACTTGGCTTGTTGTAATCATTCCGTTTGCTGCATGTACGGAGACCTTACCAACCTCAATAAGCGCCGTATTTAAGGGAGCAACCATCCATTCTAAAAGAGGCTCGTGAAAGTAAAACATCACAAAGAACATTGTGATTAAGCTTGCAGCGGATATTGCCAGTCGTTTTCTGAGTTCAGCTAAATGCGGTTTTAATTCATCAAACATCTGTATTCTCTGGTTTTACTGAAGAAACATCGCTTTGCGAGAGGTTTTCTTGTTTTGATTTTTTTTCAAAAGTTACTTGCTCCGGTTCTTGTTTTTTCTTGTTTGTCTTTACTGCCGGAGCATCATCGACCATGATATCATCATGCAAATTTGTAAGTTGTGCGCCAATGTCTGAGAAGCCCGTAGAGTTTTTAAGATTATCGCTGGCCCCTAAAAGCTCTTTTTTATAAGATAACACTTCGTTTTTAATATCAGATACATGCATCTCTTCTTCAAAAGAATCTTTTACAGTCCCGATAGTCTTTTTAACATTTCTAAAAAATTTAGCCACATCAACCATAGCACTAGGAAGCTTGTCGGGACCTAGAAACAAAATAGCAATAACAATAATAAGTAGCATCTCGGTAAAGCCTAAACCAAACATAATAAAGCCTCGTATATTTTAATTGGGAGATTTTAGCTAAATAATCCTTTAATATGATAAAAATAGAGTAATCTCGTCGGCTAAAAGATAGTCTGTATTGTAAAAAACACCATTTATAAAGTCAAGTTTCTTTTCTTCTACTAATATTTGGGCTCTTTTTTTCTCAGAACTGTTTAAAATATTTTCATCAACTCCCACGCACGACCTGAAACCTAAAAATATCTGTTCTATTTTTACATCATCAGGGCTTAATTTTTCACTTCTGATATCTAAAGGATTTTTAATATACTCTTCAAGAATAGTTGTTGGGTAAAATCTTTCCAATCCCAGTTTGCCAACAGCTCCGCTTCCAGCCCCGATATAATCTTTATATTGCCAGTACCCAAGGTTGTGAGTACTTTTGTACGTTCCGAAGTTACTTATTTCGTATTGCTCAAATCCATTTGATTTTATCTCATCAAACAACCATGAGGTTATTTTTAAAGATTCCTTTGACATGTGAGGCTTTTTTTCAAATGGCGTTCCCTCTTCGATGGTTAAAGCATAGGCGCTTATATGGTTTACGGGAAGGGAAAAAGCTGTTTTTATGTCGAGACTGAGAAGTTCTTTTGTGTCATTTAAAGTCGCATATATAAGGTCAAGTGAGATGTTTTTAAAGCCCACTTCGTTAGCATTTTTAACGGCGTTTATCGCATCCTGAGTACCATGGGCTCTATTTAGCATTTTGAGTTTTTCTGCATTAAAACTTTGCACACCAAAACTGATACGATTTACACCAAGTTTATACATGCCAAGAAGCCACTCTTTTGTTGCACTGTTCGGATTCGCTTCGCTTGTGATTTCAATCTCGTCAGCCAAGTAAGGTTTTATAAGTTTAAAAATCGGTTCATACAGTTTTGGAGATACAGTTGAAGGCGTTCCTCCGCCAATGAAAACAGTTTCTATGCTTTGAGCATATGAGCGAAATCTTTGAAGCTCATACTCCAGTTGAGTATAAAGAGCTTGCATGTACTGCTCTTTGAGATGAAATTTATCTACATAAGAATTAAAAGCACAGTAGGAACATTTAGAGTCGCAAAATGGGATGTGTATATATAATAGCATGTTGGAATTATATCTTTTTAAGAATGTTATATTCTTTTAATTGCTATTTTTGTATAATCCCTTTCATAATAATATAGGTGAATTTATGAGCAAAACAAATTTGTATCGTCCTAACGTTGCGATGATTATTGTGTCAAATAATTATCCAAAGGAAAAAGAGATTTTTATAGCACAAAGAAATGACTTAACTGATATATGGCAGTTTCCTCAGGGTGGTATAGATAAAGGAGAAGCGGTTCTAGAGGCTATGTTTCGTGAGCTTAAAGAGGAAATAGGTACAAATAAAGCAAAGATAATCGCAGAATATCCTCATTGGATATCTTATGATTTTCCTAAAAAAATAGCTAAAAGAATGAAGCCTTACAAGGGTCAGATACAGAGATATTTTTTGGTTAAATTGAAAAAAAGTGCTGTAATCAACTTGGCTACAAAACATCCTGAGTTTATGGACCATAAATTTGTCAGTGTTGAAGATCTTTTAGATCATACGGCACATTTTAAAAAACCTGTGTATGAAAAAGTGATAAAATATTTTAAAAAGAAGGAACTTTTATAAATGTTAATAGTTCAAAAATTTGGTGGAACAAGTGTTGGTGATTTGAATCGGATAGCAAATGTTGCTGCCCGTGTGAGTGCTACTAAAATGGCCGGGAATGATGTGGTTGTTGTAGTTTCTGCAATGAGCGGAGAAACAAACAAGCTTGTTGAATATGCTGAATATTTTTCAAAAACACCTGCAAGAGCTGAAATGGATATGCTTTTGAGTTCAGGAGAAAGAGTTACGGCTTCGCTTCTTGCAATTGCTTTAAACGAAATGGGACATAGTGCAGTTTCTATGACTGGAAGACGTGCCGGGATAGTGACTGACAGGCTCCACACTAAAGCAAGAATACAAGATATAAATCCTGTAGCTATGGAAGAAGCTCTAAAAGAGGGAAAGATAATTGTAGTTGCCGGCTTTCAGGGTGTAACGGAAGAAGGACATGTTACAACTTTAGGTCGTGGCGGAAGTGACTTATCTGCTGTTGCAATTGCCGGCGCGCTCAAAGCGGATTTATGTGAGATATATACTGATGTTAGCGGTATATTTACAACCGACCCGCGCATAGAACCAAAGGCTAAAAAACTGAACCAAATTTCTTATGATGAGATGTTGGAGCTGGCTTCTCTGGGTGCGAAAGTTTTACAAAACCGCTCTGTAGAGTTGGCAAAAAAGTTGAATGTAAATTTAGTAACAAGAACAAGTTTCTCTAACGAAGAGGGAACATTAATAACAAAGGAAGAAAATATCATGGAAAAACCGTTAGTAAGTGGAATAGCATTAGACAGAAATCAAGCTCGAGTATCGTTGATGGGCGTTGTAGATAGACCGGGTATAGCTTCTGATATTTTTACAAAACTTGCGAACAGCGGTGTAAATATTGATATGATTATTCAAAATACAGCGCATGACGGTGCTGCCAATATAGATTTTACTGTTCCTGTAAGTGATTTGAACGATGCTAAGTCAGTTGTTGATTCTTTTGTGCAAAGCGGTGAAATTAAGGATAGTTCTTATAATGAATCTATCTGTAAAGTTTCAATAGTCGGTGTTGGCATGAAATCACATACCGGCGTTGCTGCAAAGGCTTTTTCAACAATGGCTAAAGAAAATATTAACATCAATATGATTTCTACATCAGAGATAAAAGTTTCCATGGTAATAGATGAAAAGTATGCAGAGTTAGCTGTCAGAAGTTTACACAGCGCTTATGAGTTAGATAAATAATGGATAACACCATTCTTGCCGAGAGTAAAGCTTTGGTAATTAAGCATTTTACTAAGAGAGGATAAGAATATGAGAGATTTTGCACAGTGGAGCTTGGATGCTATCAGAGAAGAGGGCGGAAGTCTTAGTTGGCTCGAAGAACAAAGATTTGACTGGACAACAACTACAGCACATGCTTTAGAGCAAATTTTAAGCGGTAAAACCATTATTCTTATAACGGATGAAAAAAGAAAATGGTTGGAGAGTTATATATTAAGTTCAGTTAATCGTGTCTCATTTGATAGACCGCTGTTACCGATAATAAGTGTAGACAGTCTTTTCCAACACTACAACAGTGTTAGCGGAGGAGAGATGATAGATATCCTTGATGATATGATCTCAATCTCTTTCAAAGAAGATTATTTTTTTTGGTATATTGGTAAAGGGAATGACAAAAGAGCAGATATAGCAAAAAGAAGAGACAATAGTTATTTTTGGATTTTTGATGAAGAGTTTCAAAATTCTTTTATACTGAAATCTTATGATTCCATGTTGGATATAAAACTTCTGCAGCTATTTAAACTCTTCGATGCTTCCTTAAATGCTACCATGTTTGGAGAAGTTGATGTTGGCTCATGACTCTAGAAAATCCCATATTATAATCTCTACAGAGATAGAAAAAGAGTTTGAGAAATTGGAGGCGAAACTAAAACCAAATCGCGTCGTTGGTTTTCTAAGAGAAAAATTTCTCATTGAAGATGCTAAAGCCGTTATAGCAGAAGCATATATAAGTGAATCTCAAACCAAGTACATCGTTCTAGGAGCGGAAGAATTTAATTCTGTTTCTCAAAACTCACTCCTAAAGGTTCTGGAAGAACCGCCCCGAAATATAGAGTTTATTATTATCTCACCTACAAAATCAAACCTGCTTCCTACTGTTCGCTCCCGTTTACCTATCCATAAAGGTGAATCCTCTCATGAGATTGTCTCTTTGGACTTAAATTTGGCAAGAGTGGATTATGCACAGATTTTCGCATTCTTAAAAGAAAATAGCAGAATTAAAAAGAGTGAAGCAAAAGCTTTGGTTGAAGCGATTTATCATAGAGCTACAGTTGTAGATATGCTTATACTGTCATCTTCACAATTGGAAAATTTTGACAAGGCCTATAGACTTTTAGAGTTAAACTCAAGACCGCAAAGTGTGCTTGCTTTGATACTTATGAGTTTTGCAAGAGAGAGATAAGGATTTCATTATGCAAGTTGAAAAACTCTCAAATTCAGTTGATGCTAAAAAAATACTTACTTCTTTAGGTGTGGACAGCGGCGGCATCAATATACTCGCATCTAAAATGCAGCAACACATATTCTACATAAAAGACTTACATGTAGGCGCAGCAAATATCTTAAAACAGGATGCTCTCTCCGTTGGTGCGGATTTGGCTGTACCTCGCGGAACTGTTATAGCCAAGACCCCGCATGTAGATTGCATCCTCATAGCGACGGGCAAACAGTTAGAGATACTCAGTAAAAAAGAGCTGGCACAGCCTTTTGGACTTAAAGAATTAGCCGCAAAATTAAAACAATTCACTAAAATTAAAAAACCTTCACATGTAGAAATAATGGGCGTAATTAATGCCAATGATGACAGTTTCTTTTCAGGTAGCAGATTTCAGGGAACACATGCAATAGAAAAAATAGTAAAAATGATAGAAGAAGGTGCTGACATTATAGATGTCGGCGGAGTTTCATCACGTCCAAACTCTTTGAGCGTCAGTGCGGAAGAAGAACTTCAAAGAGTAAAGCCAATTTTAGATGCCATAAGCAAAGAAAAACTATATGATAAAGTCAGATTTAGCATCGACAGTTATGAGCCAGAAGTTATTTCGTACGCACTCGAGAGTGGGTTTAAGATAGTGAATGATATTACAGGTTTGCAAAATGATGAGGTTTGTAAACTGTGTGCTTCTTATGATGCAACGGCTGTTATTATGCACATGCAGGGAATTCCGCAAACTATGCAGGAAAATCCTGAATATGACGATGTTATAAATGATGTATATACTTTTTTAGAAGATAGAATACATAAGGCTGAATCTTTTGGAGTAAATGATATCATCGTTGATATAGGCATAGGTTTTGGAAAAACACTTGAACATAATTTGCTCTTGATTAAGCATTTAGAAAACTTTTTAACATTAGGCAAAAAAGTTTTAGTCGGGGCTTCTCGAAAATCTATGATAAATGAAATCTATCCCTCGAAGATTGAAGAAAGATTGTCCGGTACATTGACTTTGCATCTGGAGTCTTTGAGAAACGGTGCTTCAATTTTGCGAGTGCATGATGTCGCTGAACATAAACAGGCGATTAAGGTGCAAAAAGCATTAGAAAAAATCTAAAATATAAGGTTTAGAAATGAAATTTCCACTCATGGAAGAGATAGCTACAATCTCTGTAATATCATTAAGCGTAAATGAAACTATGATGCATGCATTAGAGATGATGATGGAGCATGAACATAGAAATCTTATAGTGATAGATGGTTTTCACTATAGACTATTGAATATCATGGACATTATTAAAGTTCAAAATGAAAATCATAACTTGCAATTAAAATTAAGTGAGTTTGATTTACCTTTAGTAAATACAATAGATAAGTCAAAAAATATTCTAGATGCACTTGAGTTTATAAATGGCAAAGCAGAGTATATATGTGTTTTAAACAACGATGAATCTTTATATGGACTTGCAAGTTTGTCTAATATTAGAGCAAATATTGACACAGATACTGTAATGGACAATTATAAACTTCAAGATTTTTTTAAAATTGGAAGAAAGCTAAAGTATGCAAGTAAAGATGAAAAAACATCAGATCTTATAAATGAGATGATTACAGAAGCTTATGACAATATCATAGTTGCAGAAGATGAAAAACCAATAGGGATTTTGACTACTAAAGATATTCTTAAAATGATAAAAAATAAAGAAGATATGAATTTAAGTGTCAGCGTCACCATGTCTTTTCCTGTGGAAACTATGAATCAAAATTCTTCAATCAAACAGGCAATAGAATTTATAAAAAGTAGACACTACAAGAGAGTGGTGGTCGTTGATGATCAAGGTCGTTTTGTTGGCGTGGTATCTCAAAAAGAGTTGATATCCTTGACATACTCAAGATTGGCTATCTTAACCAAAGAGCACAAAACTGAATTTATCCAAATAAATAATATATCAGAAAATAAAAATAAAGAGCATGAGGTTACGGCATCTGTTGATGCCGTAACCGGTCTTTATAATAGAGATAAATTTATTGAAATTTATTTATCATACTATAAATCAATGATTCAAAAAGACAATCAAATGTCTTTAATTATCCTCGATATTGATTTCTTTAAAAAAGTAAATGATACGTATGGAAAGAGTATTGGTGATAAAGTCTTAATTCAAGTTTCTCATACTATTCTTAAAAGTTTGAGAAGTGTAGATATCGTGAGTAGATGGAGTGAAGATGAGTTTGTTATTTTACTTCCCGGTGTTGGTTTAAGTCAAGCAATCGGATTAGCAGAAAGAATTCGAGAATATATTTTTCTAGAAGAGATAGAGAGTGTCGGATATATCAGTGCAAGCTTTGGTGTAACTGAAGTTATCGAAGGTGATGACATAAACGAGATCATAAAAAAAGCAGGTGACGCACTTTATTTAGCAAAAAACTGTGGAAGAAATTGTGTAAAAAGTGATCGAGATATTGAAAGATTATGATTTTTAAATCATAATCCCTTTGATCATAAAAAATAAAGCAGCAGCAATAACTCCGGCTACAGGAACGGTTATAAGCCATGCAGCGATAATTTTTTTAATTGCATCTCTTTTGACAAACTCAACTTTTTTAGCCTGTTTAATGCTTTTTTTCGCCTCTTTTATCAATGCTTCTTCTTCTGCTATTTGCTTATAAAGTGCAACAACTCTTTCGTAATCTGCTTGCACCTTGTCCGGTTTTGCTTCTAGAGTTTTAAGTTCTGCTTGAATGGCATGAAGAGTTTTCTGTTCATCATGCATAGACGCGATTGTATCTTTTTCAACATAAGTGGCATCATTTAAATGCAGCCATTCTCTTAAAAATCCAACACCAAAAACACCGCCAATAGCGATGTGAGTCGAACTAACCGGAAGACCAAGCTGTGAAGCGATTATAACTGTTATAGCCGCCGCCATTGCAATTGAAAATGCTCTAATCTGATCAAGTTCAGTTATTTCGCTACCAACAGTTTTGATAAGTTTTGGACCGTACAGTGCAAGACCAATCGCGATACCTAGCCCACCAACTCCCATAACCCAGAAAGGAATTGAGGCGCTAGAGGATACGCCACCGTGTACAACTGCATCATTTATCGCGGCTAATGGTCCAACCGCATTTGCAACATCGTTCGCACCATGCGCAAAACTTAAAAGTGCAGCTGCAAAGATGAGAGGAATTGTAAATAATGTATTTACAGAGAGTCTTGAATTTTGTACAACTTTTGACTTTAGCTTAGATTTAACCATAAAATAAACGATTACAGCAGTAATTAGACCAAATGTAAGGGCAGTTAAAAAGGAAGGCTTTTTAGTCATTTCAAGAGAGATTAAAGGAAGCATATTGAGACCGTTTACAATTGAAGGCCAAATATGTTTCACCCCTTTGAGTGTCAGGTATGTTACGAATGCCCAAGCCATAATAGCAACAAAAATAGGAACCCATTTTTTTGCTGAAGCAACTTTGTCTTCTTTAAAGATTATTGATTTTTTTATGGAGTAAAGAAAACCGGCTGCTATCAACCCGCCAAGAAGTGGAGAAATAATCCAAGAAGCCGCGATTTTTGCCATAGTTCCCCAGGAAACTATAGACCAGCCGGCAGCTGCGATACCGGCACCCATAACTCCGCCAACAATAGAGTGAGTCGTTGAAACGGGAGCTTTCATAGCAGTCGCGAAGTTAAGCCATAAAGCAGCGGCTAGAAGAGCAGCCATCATGGCCCAAATAAACGGATCTGGATTTCCGCCAAAAGCAGAAATGTCTATAATACCTTTTTTTATAGTTTCAACAACATCACCGCCGGCTATCAAAGCACCGCTGGCTTCAAAAATCGCTGCAATGATAATTGCCAAGGTCATAGTCATAGCTTTTGAACCAACAGCAGGACCTACATTGTTAGCTACATCGTTAGCCCCGATATTCATAGCCATGTACGCGCCAATAAGCGCTGCAACTGCTAAAAATATATTGTTGGAAATACCACCATTTGACAATAAACTGTATGTTAGCACAGCAATCATAAAAAATAAAGCAACACCAACTTTTATGAAATCTGAACCACTTTCTTTTAACGCTTCTTTTTCAAGCTTTTTGATAGTTTGAATTTCCATGCTAACCCCAATATAATAATTAACAGTATTATGACAAATTTTGGATTAGAATATGATTATTTAATATACGCTTTTATAATTTCCTGTCTTTCTTGCGGTCTGTCTCCACCTGAGCCACCAAATGTATCAACAGAATTTAATTTTTTCAAAGTTTCCATTGAGTTTTCTGTTGCTTGTCCAAAAATTGTATGATGACCATTGAGCCAAGGTGTCTGAGCTGTTGTTATGAAAAATTGACTTCCATTGGTATATGGTCCGGAATTAGCCATCGCTAAAACACCGACTTTATTAAATAGCTTCCCTTTAAACTCATCTTTAAATGATTTACCCCAGATACTCTCGCCACCACGACCGCTCTCAGTCGGGTCTCCGCCTTGAATCATAAAGTTTTTTATAATTCTATGAAATGCAATACCATTGTAGTAACCATTTTTTATGTGTGTCATAAAATTTTCCACTGCCAGTGGAGCTACATCCGGATATAGCTCCAATTCAATATTCCCTTGTGTTGTTTGCAAAACTACATGTGGGTTTTTCTCACCCGCATTGAGCGTCAAACTAAACATTAGTAAGATTAGTGTAATTAATAACTTCATTTTTTATTCCTCTTCTTCAAAATTTAAACATACAGAATTGATGCAGTAACGAAGCCCTGTCGGCTCTGGTCCATCTTCAAAAACATGACCCAAGTGCGCATCACATGTAGCACATGTAATTTCTGTCCGAATCATACCATGACTGATGTCTTTTGTCTCAATGATAGCATCTTCAACTGCTTCATAATAGCTGGGCCATCCTGTCCCTGAATCAAATTTTGTAAGGGATTCAAAAAGTGGAGCATCACAGCATACACATGTGTATATTCCATCACCTTTATAATCATAAAATTTACCGCTAAATGGAGCTTCTGTCCCATGTGCTCTGCAAACTTGGTATTCCTCTTGCGTCAGTTTATCGCGCCACTCTTTGTCTGTTTTTACAATTTTCATCTGTTTTGCCTTTTTATTATTAGTCTTGTAATTTTAATTTATTATAATTAAAAAAAGGTTAGTAGAATGAAATAGTTGATTTAATAAATGTTTAAAAGATTTTAACTACAAGTTAATAAGTAAATTAAGTATAATAATTTATTATAAATTAATGAGAATTTGGTAAAGATTTAACTTTAAGAGTAAAGTAATAACACATTGCTGTTTACACTCATTTGTAAACAGCCTTGAATCCCTTAAATAAAGAAGAAGGAGGATTAAAATGAAACACGAATTGATAAAATTACCTTATGCATATGATGCGTTAGAACCAACGATGTCTGCCGAGACATTGCAATACCATCACGATAAACATCATGCTGGTTACGTCTCTAAACTAAACGGATTGATTTCCGGTACAGAGTTTGAATCAAAAAGTCTTGTAGAAACTATAAAACATGCTGATGGTGCTGTTTTTAATAACGCTGCACAAGTATACAACCACGATTTCTTTTGGACCACTCTATCACCTGAACCAACAACTCCCTCATTGGCCCTTGACTCTATCCTCGGTGCACAGTTTGGTTCGATAGAAGCCTTTAAAAAATCTTTTATTGAAAAAGGGCTTTCTTTGTTTGGCTCAGGCTGGGTGTGGCTGTGTATTGATGAGAAAGGGAATCTTAGTATTGTTAATACCTCCAATGCTGATAATCCTATCCGCTCTGGTTTGGTTCCCTTAATGGTATGTGATGTATGGGAACATGCTTATTACATTGACTACAGAAATGCGCGTGCTGATTATCTTGAAGGTTTTTGGAAACTTCTGAATTGGAATTTTGTATCGTTTAATTATGCAAACCATGAAAAACATCGCGGGGATTATTTTTCCAATTTTTGTAAAGACAATACTCCCTATTGTGATTATATAGATGCGCTTGAAGCGATGGAAGAATCAGGAAGCTGATAAATATAAAGGAGACTATTATGAAAGTTACAACACGAAGAAGTTTTTTTCAATACATGGCTATATTGGGTCTGGCTACATTTAGTACTACGCCGTTGTATGCTAAAGGTACGAAAGTAAAATATTTATATCAAGATACTCCAAAAGATGGCAAGCAGTGTTCTGATTGCATGCATTTTATTCCCGAGACTAACGAATGTAGAATGGTAGAAGGTTCAATCAGCCCTGATGGTTGGTGTGCTGCATTTTATAAATTACCTGAAAAAAAATAAGTAGAAAATTGCTGTAAAGGATGTATTTTCATAAGAATCTTGATAAAGCCATGTATGTTACTAAACAAAAATCACAAGATAAATATGAACTTTTTGATTTAATGAAAAACTATGAATAAGTTAAAAATGTTATTGATTTTTCTTGAAGAATTTTGTTGTGTTTAATAGTAGTGTAAAAAACTACTATTAAACGAGTTGTTATCAGTACTTGAATGAGTACTAATTACCAGCTACTTTATCTTTAAGACCTTTACCGGCTTTAAATTTAGGAACCAACTTATCTTGAGTAGTATAAGTTTTATCCGTTCCCGGAACTTTACCACTTTTACCTTTTTGAAGTGTAGCAGCAAAACTACCAAAACCAACTAAAGATACCTCTTCTTTTTTGACTAATGCGCCAGTTACAGCATCTGTAAATGCTCTTATAGCCGCTTCAGCTTCAACTTTAGTTTTATACCCGCCACTTGCCTGTACTAATTCAACGAATTGTGCTTTGTTCATACATAAACCCTTGGAACATGAGAATTTCCGATATTATTTTAGTCAAGTGCTTAAATAAGTAAGCCCTAGCCCTTAAATAATTCAGCTACGGGTACTTTATAATTTATTTGCTTAAATTTTTCTTCTTTTTGGTTAAATATGTAAAAAAATGTGAGAATTTAGACCTCTCTAGCCTGATTTTCGCCCTTGTTAACAGAGTGTGCATTGAAAAGTCGAGATTTCGTGACATTATTAAAGATGATAATTCTTTCATTTTCTGATATTTATTGTTGTTGGAATGTATAGATAAAAAAACATCATCTAACCCATCTCTCTCTTTTTTTGTTAATGCACTCATTATATTTCTCCTTGCTAATTGTCAAGTTTATTTATCTTTCTCACTGCTCTAATAATCTCATCATCTTCCAACTGTCCTAACATTTTTATAACTGTTGAAGCAGCCTGCGGTTTTGCACGCCCAAGCTTCCAGTCTTGATATGTTCTCATTGAAATCCCAAGCATGGATGCCATATCTGCCAGAGATATTTTTTTTCCATTGTTTTGAGACTCTAAAGAGTTATGAAGAATATTGAAAAGGTCATTAATTTGCATAAAAGAATTATACGGATTAAATACTTAAATATACATTTTAATAATAATCATGGAATGACATCTGCCTTAACCAACAATGAT
>CALCGG010000232.1 GCA_937900945.1 uncultured Sulfurimonas sp.
AGCACTCAAAACATTCAAAGTACTCAAAATATTCAGAGCATTCCAATTACTCCATACATTCCAGAGCACTCAAACAAATTCACCAAAGATGATATTAAAGCATTAGGAAAACGTAGAATCTTAATAGCTGAAGACAATAGTATAAATCAAAAAGTTATACGCGGACTTTTATCAGAAACAAAGTTATATCTTGACTTTGCAGATGATGGTCTAAAAGCTGTAGAGAAACTAAAAACCAGCGATGAGGACTACGAATTAATTTTTATGGATATAAATATGCCAAATATGGATGGATATATGGCTACACAGATAATTAAAGAGAGCGACTCCTTAAAGAACATTCCGATAATTGCTCTTAGTGGTATTACCTCAGAAGTAGATACTCAAAAAGCAAAAGATGTCGGCATGCAGGATTTTCTCGTAAAACCGATAGATGTAAAAGCACTCTATGCAATATTAATAAAGTATTTAAAAAAGGACTCTTAGAATGAAACTTATTGTCTTAGCTATAACTGTTATGCTGCTGATATCAGGATGTCAGGACAGCTCATCCAAAAAGGGAGCCTACCTCATGGATGGCAAAGGGGTGAATCCAAACTCACTGGCTTACAGTGCTAATAATAATGCCCAAGAGAGAGCAAATAAAGTTGAGTTGCAAAAGATTGATGCGGCAGCAAAAATAGAAATTGCTAAAATTGAGTCTGGGAATAAGCTGCTTATTGCGCAAGTTAATGCTGATGCCAACAAAGAAGTAGCGCAGACTGATTCAAAAACTAAGATTCAAACTACTCAGATAGATGCAACAACAAAAAAAGAAGATTCTGCGCTTACTTTTTATATCGCTATTGCTCTGGTAATAGTTGTGATTATTGCACTCATCTTACTCTATTTAAACAACAAACAAAACCGGATACTTAAAGCTAAAATGCATGAAGACAAGCTAAAGCAGGAACTGGATTTAAAAGAGCGGGAGCATCAAGAGCAACGCGTACTTAAGATGTTAGATTTAGTAGCCGCCGGCAAATTATCTCCACAAATGGAAGAAGAAATCATACTTTCCATCAGCAATCCAAAGCAAAAAACCATTGAGTCTAAAAAGTAATTTAGCCTTATTTTGATATAATTTTGTAACAATAAAATTATATATTTTAAGGATAAACATGAAAACTCATACTCTTTTAATGCCGCTCGACATGCATCTTCATCTTCGCGATGGAGTTATGCTTGACAATGTTGCACCGCTTACTGCTTACAGCTACAGCGGTGCACTTGTTATGCCAAACTTAGTTCCGCCGGTAGATACACTTGATGATGTCAAAGCCTATAAACAACGAATAATGGCAGCCGTTCCAAACGATTATTTTGAGCCGTACATGACACTTTTTTACAAAAACTACGACAAGACATTTTTAGAAAGTGTTGCTGATAGTATCTTAGCTATCAAACTTTATCCTGCCGGAATCACGACAAATTCTGAAGGGGGTGTTTCATCTTTTAATATAGAAGAGATGAGAACAACACTCCAAACTATGAGTGATTTAAACATTCCTCTTTGTGTTCATGGTGAAACGGATGGTTTTGTCATGGATAGGGAAGCTGAATTTATGAGCATCTATGAACTTTTGGCGAGCTCTTTTCCAAAACTGAAAATCATTATGGAGCATATTACAACCAAAGCAGCAGTTGAGATGCTCGACAAGCATGAAAACTTATATGCAACCATTACGGTTCACCATCTTATCCTGACTCTTGATGACGTTATTGGCGGGTTGATGAAACCTCACCTGTTTTGTAAGCCTATTGCCAAGCGTCCTGAAGATTTGGATGCACTTTTAACTGTAGCACTTGAAGCGCATCCAAAAGTTATGTTTGGTTCAGATTCAGCACCTCATCCTCAGCACAAAAAAGAATCATGCGGATGTGCCGCCGGAGTTTTTACAGCACCTATTTCACTTCAGCTTTTATGTGAAGTTTTTGATCAATACGGCAAACTAGGTAATCTTCAAGCATTTGTAAGCGATAATGCACAAAATATCTATGGAATCTGCCCAGAGTTTAAAGAAGTAAGACTAGAAAAACGCCCTTTTGTAGTTCCGGAAAACTATTCCGGTGTTGTACCCATGTATGCAGGAGAGGTTATTAGTTGGGCTATTGAGAATGTCGATTAAAATTTTGCTCCTTGAAGATGATCTGCTTTTTGCAGAGACTCTCACCGATTTGCTAGAAGATAGCGGCTACGAGGTCGTACACTCCCCAAATGGTCAAAATGCTTTAGATATTACCTTTGAAAATAAGTTCGATTTATATCTGCTTGATATTAATGTACCCCTCATTGACGGGATAACTCTTTTACAAGAGTTACGGGGAGCGAACGACTTTACACCTGCTGTTTTTTTGACTTCACACAAAGATAAAGAGGTCTTAAAAAATAGTTTTTTAAGTGGCGGTGATGATTACATTACCAAACCTTTTGATACGGATGAACTTCTGCTTCGTATTGATGCTGTTTTAAGACGAACAAAACAAGATAAGACCGCATGCATAGACCTGCTCTGCCATGATGAAATTCACAAAAGGATTTTATACGACAATGTTGAGTTGGAGCTCTCAAAAAAAGAGTATGAACTGCTTTTACTTCTTATGCAGCATGCAAACAATGCTGTGCCAAAAGAGATGATAACCCAAGAACTTTGGACAAGTTCCCAATCGGGCAGTGATGGAGCAATAAGAGTTTATATCAACCGTATAAAGCAACTTCTTCCCCACATGGAGATACAAAATATTCGTGGTATCGGATACAGACTTGTTTCGTAATCTACGTATAAATCTTTTTATCTACTACTTTTTAACAGTAGCCACTTTTTTAGGGGTACTGCACTACTTTTTGGCTGTAGTCATTATTGAAAATACTTTTTTACTTGCTATTGTTCTCTTATCTTTGGTAGCTCTCTCAGGTGTTTTTATCTCAAAACTCTCTGTTGACCCGTTGCAAGAGCATGTAATAAATCTACAAAATTTATCTAAAGAAACACTTCATGAGCTCAATCTTCCAATCAGCACAATCATGACCAATACCCACATGTTAAGAAAAAATATGAGCAGTGAAAAAGATTTAAAACGACTCTTCAGAATAGAGAGTGCATGTGTTATGCTTCAGCAAAGATATAACGAACTAGACTACATGATAAAAAAACAAACGCTTCAAGAGATGAAAGAGAATTTTAATCTTGATGAGTTAGTAACTTCGAGAGTTGAATTTTTACAAAGTATTTACCCTCATATAAAATTTAACCTTGAGTTGCAAAACATGCAAATATTCAGTGATAAAATCGGCTTATCAAAAGTCATTGACAACATTATCGACAATGGGATAAAATATTCATTTAATTCCAATATAATAAGCATTAAATTAACAGATGGAATACTTCATATACAAGATTATGGTTGCGGTATGGATGAAGTGGAACTTTTACAAATTTTTGATAACTACTATCAGAGTAATAAAAACATGCAAGGTTTCGGCATAGGTCTTAGCATGGTAAAAAGATTTTGTGATATGCAGAACATTCAACTCAGTTTCAATTCCAAGCCGGATAACGGAACAACAGTACTACTAAAATTTAAGGAAATTTAATGGAATCAAGCAATTTACTACTTTATGCAGAAAATGCACTAGACTATGGAGTTATGGGACTTCTTGTTCTTATGAGTGTAGTGACACTTTGGCTCTTCATAGAACGCATGATGTTTTATTCTAATGTAAGAACTAACGACTACGAGCACAGAGATACTTTAGAGATGGATTTAACGGATAACATCGGAGTCATTAGTGCTATAGGAGCAAATGCTCCTTATGTCGGTCTTTTGGGAACTGTTCTTGGAATCATGCTGACTTTTTATACCATGGGTGATGTCGGAGCTGTGGATGCTAAAAAAATCATGATGGGATTAGCCCTTGCGCTTAAAGCTACCGCCATGGGTCTTGTTGTTGCTATGCCGGCTATCGTTGCATATACAATTGTACTTCGTAAAGTTGAAAAGATTTTAACAATTTATGATGTAGAACAAGACAAAAAAGAAAAGTAGCTTTTAATGGCAAGATGTAAAAAACACAGAAGAAGATTTGATCAGATAAATGTTATTCCTTTTATAGATATCATGCTTGTTCTTTTAGTCATGGTTTTAACTACCGCTACATTCATAAAACAAGGTGTTATCCCTGTTGATCTTCCACATGCAAAAGCAAGCAAACAAGAGGATGTTAAAAAAGAGATATCTATTTATGTAAACGCCAACAGCGAGATATTTTTTGAAAAAGAAAAGGTTGATTTAAAAACATTGCAGGAGAAACTATCTGCTATCGACAAAGCACAGACAGTTGTTCTAAGAAGCGATAAAGACTCAAAATTTCAAGACTTTGTTAGCGTTATGGATATACTGAAAAAATTAGGACATGAACAGCTTTACATAGTTACAAAAGAGTAACTATGTAAAAGGCTAGTAAGCCTTATCCATCAGCTTAAATCTTTTAACATCGACTTCATCGATATTTTTCATAGGCTTCTTTTCGCCTGGAGCTTTACTCACATTGACATCAAAAACTTTTTTATCAACTTCTTCGACATCATTAAAAAGTGTAGTTGCAATAAAAAATAAAATCATAATTACAACGACACTCACATAAAGAAGAATATAGTTTTTTATATGCCCAGATTCAAAAGGGTTGTCAATCTTCATTTATTATGCATTATATAATGATTTAAGATTCTTATTTTCAAAACTAATCTTTTTGATTTTTTCTAAAGTGCCTTTGTCTAAGGCTAATTTTCTACTTTTTTGCGCAAGCGCAACCAGATTTTCATAGGAACTCAGGTCAACACTTTTTTCAAATAAAACAGAATCACTTACATACTGGACAATGTCCTGTGGTTTAATTCCATCAAGATTTTTTACTATATTCTGTGCCATTAAATCATTTACATATTCATCATGCTGTAAAAATTTTAAAACTTTTTGTTTAGCCGCATTCTCATCCAAACCTCTTTCATGAAGGTTCATAACAGCCATGCCGCATAAAGAGTTTACTTTTTTCTTACTTGTAGTTACTTCACTTACTTCTCTGATTTCTGATGGTAAAGTAGCCGCAAAGGTGATATTAGTTATTAAAACTGTAAATATTACTATTTCTCTTTTCATCTTTATGCAATCCTTTTGTAATAAAGCTTCTGTAAGTTTAATCAATCAAAGCTAATGAAAAATAAATGTCACCTTTGCATTGGAAATACGTTTGTAAAGCAGAATCTTTTTTTTATACGGCATCCACTTGATAAGAAAAGTTGCCAATGACTCCCAGAGTGAAATCCAGGCAGCTACAGTCAATCCCTCTGCTATAACCGCAGCTGCAATATTGTTTTTTACTAATTCACTTTGATTCATCAATACAGACAGCGTAGCAGCTACAATCCCGATGAGTAAAAGAATAATCGATGTTCGTATCATATCTTTCATTTTTTTATATTCTAACTCTTGCATGTAAACAAAAAATTTATTAACACTGTTTCTAACTCTGGATATAGCCTCTTCTTGTGAACTGATTTCTAAATTAAACTGTATTACAAATGGCTCTTTTTCAATCTCACTGACACTTTCAATGATATATTCTACTAAATCCTGATTTAGATCTTTTTTTAGAAAATGTGATTTCTTATCAAAATCATCATATAAATCTTCAATTTTTTCTGCAGAAATATCAATAATTATTTCTCCGTCCTGAGTACATTCATAGCGTTCTATAATATCTTTTTTCATGATATCATCCTCTATATAACTATAAATTTCTTGGAATAGTAATAATAAATTCCGCACCGCTAAGTTCATAGTTCAAATAATTATAGTGTGTATTATGTACTTCTATTGTACCTCGAAGGTGTTCTGAAATAATTCCATAAGTGATGTATAAGCCCAAACCCGTTCCATTTGATTGATGTTTTGTTGTGTAATATGGCTCAAATATTTTTTCTATTATATCTTCATCAATGCCGCCGCCAGAGTCTTTTAGAGTTATGACAACAGCATTTTTATTACATTGAACATCCACAAAGAAATATTTGTAAATTACTGCATTTTCTTTTATTGCATCTTTAGCATTATTATAAATATTTAAAAGAGCTTGTATTAAGAGGCTCTCATTATGTGTAATTATGCAATCTTTATCAGTCATAACAATCTCAATATGATTATTTTTAAAGCTCTCTTTAATTAGTTCATTCACCTTTCGAACGGCATCTTGAAGGCTAAATGGTGCAATAGTATCAATGCCTGAGTTAAAGTAGTTTCGAAAATCATCTATTGTCTGCGATAGATATTGAACCTGCTTATTGATTTCATCACCTAGTTGAAGAAAATCTTCTTTTTTCATCTCATCGTTTAGGAGTATGGAAGTTTCGATTTTAGCTATGCTAAGAGAGATGACATTTAAGGGCTGTCTCCATTGATGTGCAATATTACTTAACATCTCGCCTATTGCTGCTATCTTCGATTGGACTATAATAACTCTGTTTTGTTTATCAATTTCCTCTTTCTGCTGAACTATTTCCTCGTTGAGATAACTTTTGGTAATAAGCCACTTTTTTTGAAGTACAATAAAAAGTATGCTAAAACTCAAACTGACCAGAACCAGTATTGAAATCAAAACAATATGAAAAATGTCATCATAATTAAGAGTAAAGGCAACTTCTCTAGGATGATTATGTTCATAAATAAATGTATCTATATCTATGTCTTTTGTAACAAGTCCAAGCAATTTATAAACTTTTACAATATCAGCCAGTTGATTTTTATCTAGATAGCCAACAATTCCATTATCATGATAAGCTAGTCGTTTTAAAGCTTCTCCCTCTTTGACAAGTTGTATTAATGTTTTCTGCTGGGTGTTATAGTGTTTATAGATGAGTTCGGAAGTCTGTGTAATATTATCAAATGCGTATTTCCAGCCTTTTATAGTAGCTTCATAAAAATCTTTTGTTAATTTTGGATTCTTTTTTATAAATTCTGAAGAGGTAAAAAGAATATCACTATAAAAATGAAATCCATAATCTTTAGGATTAAAAATTTTATAACTAAGCCCTTTATCCGCCATTTGTATTGGTTCATTAGAGATATAAGATGCCATGGCATCAGTGTTTTTGTTTATAAGGTCATCCAAATTAAAAGTATGAGGTAAAATTTGTATATCTTTTTGGGTTACTCCATTTGAAAAGAGCATTGCCATGATAGATGCTGCATCTTTAGCATCATTAGTGAGCATAATGCGCTTATGCTTCAAATCATCTATAGAATTGATATTACTGTCATCTCTTACTAAGAGCATGAGTGGAGATTGTTGAAAAATAGCTCCCAGTGCAACAACATCTTGACCATTGATCTTATCAATCAATAATGATGAGCGCCCGATTGCAAAATCAGCTTTTTTATTTTGAATAACAGTTGATATATCTGTGTTCAAATTAAATTCTTTAATCTCAACATCAATACCGACATCTTTATAAAATCCTCTCTCTTTTGCAACATAGTATCCTGCAAATTGAAACTGATTTAACCAAATAAGCTGCAGTACAACTTTTTGAGCAGAAAATAATGATATTGATGATAAAAAGAGGATTATAATTATTTTTTTCATGTCGATGATTCTAGCGTATTAAGAATATATTTGTAATTAAGTTTTTTAGATTGTATAAAATAAAATTCTAGGAAGAGACTAGCGCTAAACAACACTTGTTTACACCTTAGATTATAGGTACAAACAGTATTGATTAGGATAGATTTTTATGATTTTTACATCATGCCAGGCATTCCACCCATTCCGCCACCCATATCAGGTGCACTAGGATTTTCTTCCGGTATTTCATAGATTGCTGCTTCAGTAGTTAAAAGTAAACTTGCTACCGATGTTGCATTTATAAGTGCTACACGAGCAACTTTGAGAGGATCGATAATTCCAGCTTCGAACATATCTACATATTCGCCGGTTGCAGCGTTAAAACCTATGTTTTCATTTTCAGCATTTTCTACCGCATTTACAACAACACCTGTGTCATAACCGGCATTTTGGGCGATTTGTTTCATAGGTGCTTTTACAGCACGAAGGATAATCTCACAGCCGATTTTTTGATCACCGGTTAAATCAAGTTTTACTTTTGCAGCAGCACGTACTAACGCAGCTCCACCACCGATAATGATACCTTCTTCTACCGCAGCTTTTGTAGCTGAGAGTGCATCATCAACACGGTCTTTTCTCTCTTTCATCTCAGTCTCTGTTGCTGCACCGACTTTGATAACAGCTACGCCGCCTGAGAGTTTTGCCAAACGCTCTTGAAGTTTTTCTTTATCGTACTCTGAAGTTGTAGCATCGATTTGAACTTTAATTTCAGCTATTCTTGATTTAACAGCTGCTTCATTACCTGCACCGTTTACAATTACGGTAGTGTCTTTGTCAATCACGATACGAGATGCCTGACCAAGATTTTGGATAGTTGCACCTGCTAAAGTATGACCTGTTTCTTCGGAGATAACAGTTCCGGCAGTTAAAATTGCTAAATCTTGAAGCATAGCTTTTCTTCTGTCACCAAAACCAGGAGCTTTCACAGCAGAAATATTTAAAACACCGCGAAGCTTGTTTACAACCAACGTTGAAAGTGCTTCACCCTCTACATCTTCAGCGATGATAAGAAGCGGACGGGAAGTTTTTTGAACCTGCTCTAAAACAGGAAGTAAATCTTTAAGAGAAGCAATTTTACTGTCACATAAAAGAATCCAAGGATTCTCAATCTCAGCTATCATCTTTTCAGTATTTGTTATGAAATATGGGCTTAAATAACCACGGTCAAACTGCATACCCTCAACTACATCTAACTCGTCTGAGATGCCCTTAGCTTCTTCAACGGTGATAACACCGTCTTGACCGACTTTGTCCATAGCTTCAGCTATCATGTCGCCTATCTGAGTGTCAGAGTTTGCAGAGATACTTGCAACCTGTGCTATCTCTTTTTTACCGTTTACAGCTTTTGAAGCAGCTTTTAGGTTTTCTAAAATCGCTGTACAAGCTTTATCCATGCCGCGTTTAACTTCAACAGGGTTAGCTCCTGCAGTAATATTTCTAAGACCTTCAGAGAAGATTGCATTTGCTAAAACTGTAGCTGTAGTCGTACCGTCTCCTGCTTCATCGGCAGTGTTTGATGCAACTTGTTTTACCAGTTGAGCACCCATGTCTTCGAGTTTATCTTTAAGCTCTATTTCTCTTGCAACAGAAACACCATCTTTAGTGATTATCGGAGAACCGTAACTTTTTTGAATTAAAACATTACGTCCACGTGGACCCATTGTCACTTTTACTGCATCTGTTAGTTTTGCAACACCACGAGCCAGTTTATTACGAGCATCATCTGAAAAAATTATCTCTTTTGCCATTACTTAAATTCCTTAATTTTATTTCTATTGTTGTATTAATTAACCTATTATTCCAAGAACATCGGCAAGATCTAAAACCATATATTTGTCTGCACCAAGAGAAACTTCTTGACCTGCATATTTACCAAATAGAACCTGGTTACCAACCTCTACATCTTTAACCTTTTTACCAACAGCAACTACTTCACCGCGTGATGGTTTTTCTTTTGCGTTATCAGGGATGATAATGCCAGACATAGTGGTATTTGCTTCTTCTACCCTCTTAACTAAAACTCTTTTTCCTAGTGGTTGAAAGTTCATTGAACATCCTTATTGAGATTTTTATAGTGGAACTTTACCATAATAGATTTAATATTTTACTAACTAAAATTACTTAACGATTGATAATAACTTATCTTTTTTTCGTAGAGGCTTATATCTAAAATTTTATCGTGTTTTTTGGCGCCTTTTAAAAGCAGCGCATATTTTTGAACTAATGTTTTTAGTGTTAAATTATAATATTCCTGCATTTCAAGTTCTGATAAAAGTTTTAAAAGATTTTCCAAGGATTGAGTTCTAAACCTATCCATTCCCCAATGTTTCATACTCAACTGGTCTTCATCTCCGCCATATTTAGTGATAAGTTTTTTATCAATAAGTCCTACAGAATGCTTACATGTAAGCCTGAGCCATAAGTCATAATCTTCACACACTTCCAAAGATTCGTCAAAAAGCCCTGCTTTGGATAAAAGGCTTACATGGAGTAAAGTTGCAGAAGGAGCTATGATGCAGTGAGACAAACATTTCTCAAAAATATCACCCTCAAACTTAGAGAATTTTTTAGGCACTTTTACTTCAATGCCGCCTCTTATCCATTTTTCATTCGTGTAGCTCATGAGTATCTCAGGATTGTGCTGATGAAATACAACATGTTCTTTAAGTTTATCTTCGTGCCATGCATCATCCGAATCTAAAAACGCAATCCATTCACATGTAGCATTTTTTATCCCTAAATTTCTGGCACTGGAAACGCCGGAATTTTCTTGGTAAATATACTTTACATGCGGGGCGCCCTCACTGTTGGGGTGTGGGAATAGTTCTTGAATTTGTACAGTGTTGTCAGTGGAACCATCATCGATGACGATAACCTCTTTTGGCATGTAGGATTGTGAATAAACTGAGTTTAATGCTCTTTTTAAAACTTCAAAACGGTTATAAGTCGGGATTACAACCGAAATATTCAAAGCCCACTACCAAACTTTTATTTCGTTGTAAACACTATCTCTCTCAACCGGAATAAATCCGCTGTTTTTGATAAGTGCCGTAAAATCTTGAAGGTTGACACCATTCGCGCTTTTGGCTCCTGCAGCTGAGTTTATGGACTCTTTTTCTATGGTTCCGTCCAAATCATTTGCTCCAAACTCTTGTGCGACTAAAGCCAGATTTACGGTTGAAGTTACCCAATACGCTTTTAAGTTTGGAACATTATCAAGCACTATTCGGCTTATTGCCATAGTCTTTAAAATCTCGTTTGCTGTTATTGGTGCTTCGATTTTTAGATAATTATTTTCAGTTTGATACACAAGCGGGATAAAACAGTTGAAACCGCCTGTTTTGTCCTGCAACTCCCGTATTCTCATCATGTGGTCAATTCTGTTTGCCCTGCTTTCCACATGCCCGAATAGCATTGTCACATTAGACTTTTTACCACGTTCGTGCCATTTTCTATGAATTTCAAACCATTGGTCTGATGTCACTTTACCTTTACAAATGTAGTCTCTTACTTTCTCATCGAAAATCTCAGCACCACCCCCTGGCATGGAGTCGACTCCATTTTCAACCATCAAATCAAGTACCTCATCATAAGTGATTCCATGATGACGGGATAAAAAATCAACCTCTGCGGCAGTTAAAGCTTTTACATGTAAGTGTGGATACTCTGTTTTTATCTTTTTGAAAATTCCCAAGTACCAATCAAGAGTCACATTCGGGTTATGGGCAGAAACAATATGAACTTCTTTTGCCCCTCGTGAGTCTATCTCTTTTACTATTTCCATTATATCTTCATGGCTCATTGTGTACTGGTTGGGGTTTTTTCTAGTCGCTGAGTATGCACAAAATTTACAAACATCTGCACACACATTTGTAGGGTTGATATGGCGGTTAATATTAAAGTAAGTTTTCTTGCCATGACGCTCTTTTCTTTTTACATCAGCCAAGTCGCCAAGCTCAAAAAAGTCCATATCATAAAGGCTGAGCGCCTCGTCAAAATCTATCCGTTCACCTGATAAAATTTTATGTTTTAAATCCATTGTTTACCCTAAAAATTGTTAAATTGTCGCGAATTATATCTAAATTTATAAACCCGGTGCTTTCCACATAGAGTTAGTAATATTATCATCCACTAATTTCAGTTGTACTTCATAAGCACTTTGCCACTTGAGTTTTAGCTCATCATAGATTTTTTTATTTTCCATGTTTGGCAGATACTCTTTATCCCAAATCACCAGCTCTTTTGCAGCTTCCGTAAATGAGTTATATATCCCGGCACCCACACCTGCTGACATGGCGGCTCCTAAAGCTGTTGCTTCTGTGACTTTTGGAATCTTGATTTTACATCCTGTTACATCTGCCAATATCTGTGACCATAAAGCACCTTTGCTGGCACCTCCGGCAAATACAATGGCATCTATTTCAACGCCTGTGAACTCTTTTATTTTATCAAGATTTATACTCGAAACAATGGCGGCATTTTCCTGCAAACTTCTAAACATGGAAGCACGGTTGCAAACTTCCGGGTCAATGCTGAGATTTAAAAAGCTCGGAGCTGCGTGGTACCATTTTCCGTATTTCATGGAGTCCGAGAAAATCGGCATGATTCCATGAGAACCTACCGGGACCTTTGAAGCTTTTTCTTCTAAAATCGTATAAGTATCCACACCTTTTTCTTTTGCCTCAAGTTTTTCCATGTCGCAAAAAGCATCCCTGAACCATCTCATGACCAAACCGCTGAAAAATGTGATTCCCTCAGCCTGAGAAAGTTCGGCCACTACATGTGGATTTACTCGTATGCCCATATCTTTAGGCGGTAGAGTTTGGCTAGGAATGTTTACAACCTGCTGCCAAAAAGAACCGCCCAAAACTGCAACATCTCCGGCTTCAACAACACCTAAACCTGCGGAGCCAAGCTGAACATCGCCACCGCCTGTCACTACTTTTGTATTTGTTGAAAGTCCGGTTTCAGCAAAGGCTTTTTGGGTGATATTTCCTATAAAAGTTCCCACTTCATAACATGGAGGGAAAATATCATCTTTAATTCCCACTTTTGTAGCCATATCATTTTGCCAGTCACGATTGTTTAAAGAGAAGATTCCGGTTGTTCCGCCGTTGCTTGGGTCTGTTGCTATCACTCCGCAGAGTTTGGCTAAAATCCAATCTCCAATCATGGAGATATTTGCAACTTTTGCATATACATCGGGCTTGTTGTTTTTTAGCCACATGATTCTAGGAAGCGCGCCTAAGGCAAATGTCTGCCCCGAGAGTTGATAAAATTCCTCTTCAATTCCGGCAAAATTCTCTTTGAGATATTTTACTTCATTGGAGGCTCTAGCGTCAACATTTGCAACTGCCCAGAGCTCTTTGCCCTCTTTGTCATAAAGAACAATCCCCTCACGCATACTTGTAGCACTTAAAGCGACTACATCTTCGCCGTTAAGTCCTGCACGCTCAAGAGACTCTTTTATACACTCACATGTAAGAGCCCAGTTTTTCTCAAAATCAAAGCTCATACTGTTAGCTACACCCTCTTCTTCTAAGTGAGTCCACTCTTTTTGAGCTACACTTACCTGATTGCCTTTAGTGTCAAAAATCACAGCTCGAATACTTCCGGTGCCTGCGTCTATTGCCATTAAATATTTCATTCTGAATCCTTCAACTTCACTTGTTCCAGTTCCCAGTATTCCATCTCGAAACTATCTTTTAAACTTATACTTTTGTATCCGCCCAGTTTGTCAGCTCTTAGAACTGCCATCATGGTGTGTTCAACTATATTGTTTACAATCTCTGCTTCTTTTTCATTTTTTCCGCATGATAAAACGCCATAATCTTTCACAACAATATAATTTGGTGCCGGATTTAAACATATTTCATCTTTTGCAAATGTGTCAAAATAGCCTTTATACTCTTTGATATAGTTTTCAATTGCTTTTTCAATATGTTCACTTTTTATGATGAGAGGAACTCTTTTTGTTCTGATTATGTGTTCCGGAGTTAAGACTCCCCTCGTAGCAAAATCCGATAATTTCTTTTGTGAAGCATACATTTTTGCCAAATCACTTCTGTTTTCTTTAAAAACAACTTCATACCCTTTTTCTATTGAGAGCAATTCTTGAAGTTTTTCTATCAACTCTTGGAGCGAATCAAACATCACCAATGGCATTGGAGGCATCGGCGGCATTGGAGGAAAAGAAGGCATCTCTGGCATCTCCGGTATTTCCGGAAAAGATGGGGCTTCAGGCATTGGAGGAAATAGAGAGTTTTTATTAACTTTGATTTGCTTTTTCTTCGATACTTTTTCTTTTACAAATTTAACGTTTTCACTCAAAAATTCCTCAGCTAAAGTTACAGCTGCAATCATCTTATCATACGATTTTTTTACATCATTATCAAAAGTAAAAATTCCATGATTATGTAAAATAATCCCCTCACATGTAGACCAGTCTAAATCTTTGCTCATTTCATAAATTTTCTGAGCCATAATAAATCCCGGCATGACATAAGGAACTATTAAAAAATTTGGAAAAACTTTTTTTATATTTTCTATTCCGCTTTTGCTATTTGAGATAGTTACAACAGCATCAGCATGTGTGTGGTCTACAAATTTAAAAGGAATAAGTGCATGCAAGATTGCTTCAACTGAAGGATTTGGAGCAGATTTATCTGTCATGGCATCTTTTTGTCCCTTTACCATATCACTGTCACTTAAGCTTTCAAGTTTAGCCATCTCTAAAAGTGCGTCAAGTTTTACGGGCGCGAATCCTTCTTCTTTTATGGAAACTAAATCCCAGCCGCTTCCTTTAACAAAAAGTATATTTTCTCCATCAATCACTGTTTTTACAGAAGTGTTTCCACCGCCATGTAAAACCAATGCATCATTTCTTCCGAGTAAATTTGATGTGTAAACTCTTAGCTCTAAATCACTCTTAAAGTTACTTATCTCTTCATCTGTCCATAAATTTTTCAAACTGCTTTTACCTTTTAAATAATCCTGTCACTTCCACCATCAATAGCCACTTGCGAGCCTGTTGTTTTTGCAAATGCTTTGCCTGCCATTGCGCACACAAGTTCTGCTACATTATCTGACTTGATTTCAGTTTTTAGTACATTGTTTGTTTTGTATTCATGGACGCTCATCCCATAGTGTTTAGCTCTTGCACTTAAAACTTCATCAGTCCAGATGGCAGTATCAAACACTGCATGTGGATGCAAAGTATTTACACGCACTCCGAATTCACCGAGTTCTAAAGCTGCAATACGGGCAAGTTGGGTCTGTCCCGCTTTTGCCACAGAGTAAGCTGCCGCACCTTTTCCTGGGGCTGGAAAGTTTTTAGAAGCGACCATAATTATTGCAGGGTCAATTCCCAGCTTTAAAAACGGTGCCGTAGATTTTATAAGTTTTTGATGCGCGGTAAGATTGATATTTAAACTTTTTTGCCAGTTGTCATCACTGAGTTCATCAAGATTCTCGCTTGGTGTAAATATACCGGCATTGCTTACAACGATGTCAATTCCGCCAAAGTTTTTAATACATTTTGCAACTGCACTGTTTATCTCATCACTGGAAGTCAAATCACATTTTATACCGACAGCATCTGCTTTGTTAAACAAAGTCTCAACAGCAGGATTGATATCAAGGGCAACAACTGCGGCACCTCTTGAGTTTAACATCTTTGCAATTGCCAGCCCTATTCCGCTTGCAGCACCTGTTATGAGTGCAACTTTACCGCTAAATTCCGGTGCACTTGCACTTTTTTTCAGTTTTGCCTGCTCCAACGACCAATACTCAACTTCAAAAATATTTGCAGCACTTAAAGCTTTATAACCGCCAAGTTTTTGAGCTTTTAAAATCGCCTCAAAAGTGTGGTCGTTTATATCTTTTATAATATTTGCCTCTTTAGCATTTGAACCGAACGAGAGAGTTCCCTGACCTTTTAATATAGCAAAATTCGGCGCAGGGTTTAAAAGAGTCTCTGTAGTTTTATTATCTAAAAAATACTGCTCATAATCTTTTATATACTTCGCCAAATCTGCTTTAAAATCAGTTGTTAAAATCGCAGGAATTCTTTTTGTTCTGATTACATGGTCAGGGGTTAAAGGACCTTGTGTTGCAATTTTTTCTATATTTTGTTTAGAAAAGTATATAGCTTCATTGCTGTCATTTAAAATGGAAATTGTCGCACTCCCTTTTAAAGTTGATATCTCTTTTCTGATTTTTGCCAACTCTAAAAGTTCTATATTTGATGAAGCTTCTTCTATCTCTAAAACAGCACCTTTTACCTCAAGGAACTTTTCCGCTTTGTCAACTAACTCTATTGTTTTTTCATACGATTTTTTTGCATCATCGTTAAATGTAAAAAGCCCGTGGTTCATCAGAACCATCCCCTCTAACTCATCCCAATTGACATCTCTTGTCATGTCATAAATAAGTTTTGCAAGAACAAACCCCGGCATGATGTAAGGGATAATAAGAACTTTATTACCGTAAAGCTCTTTTATTTTATCTTCGCCACCTTGGGTATTTGTAATGATTACAACTGCATCAGTGTGAGTATGGTCAACATATTTAAAAGGGATAATCGCATGTAGGATTGCTTCGACAGAAGGATTTGGCGCAGATGGATTCGTCATAGCGAGTCTTTGGTACTTTACCATATCAGTATCGTTCAGCTCTTTTAACTCTGCCATTTTTAGCAGCATATCCATCTTAACCGGAGCAAAACCCTCAGCTTCAATAGTCGCTAAATCCCAGCCGCTCCCTTTGACATATAAAATATCTTCAGTCTCTCCAAAAAGGTTTGTAGCGGTAGATTTTACAGAAGTATTTCCGCCGCCATGCAAAACCAAAGATGCATCTCTGCCTAACAGTCTTGAGGTATAAACTCTTAAATCTAAATCTGTTTTGTAATTCGTTGCTTCTTTATCATCATATAAACTTTTCAAAATCTTATCCTCTAAATTTTTTTTCTATTGTCTCTAAGTCCGCTTTACAAACGCCCTTGTCTGTAATAAGTCCTGTAATCAATCTCGCAGGTGTTACATCAAATCCATAATTAATGGCAGGTGAATCTTTTGGAGTAATTAGTACTTCTCTAACTATTCCATCCGAATCTACTCCACGCATGTATTTAACTTCATCTTCACTTCTAAGCTCAATTGGAATCTCTTTTACACCGTCTTTTATCTCAAAGTCAAAAGTAGAGACTGGAATTGCTACATAAAACGGTATATTATTATCATAGGCTGCGAGTGCTTTGAGATATGTTCCTATTTTGTTTGCCACATCGCCGTTTGCACTGACTCTGTCTGCTCCGGTTATGACCATATCTACCATATCATGCTGCATAAGATGTCCGCCGGTATTGTCAGCGATGATTGTGTGATTGATTCCACTTTGGGTGAGTTCCCATGCCGTGAGAGATGCACCTTGGTTTCTGGGTCTTGTCTCATCCACCCAGACATGAACATCAATCCCTCTTTTTTTTGCCTCATAGATAGGTGCCAAAGCAGTTCCCTCATCTATGACTGCAAGCCAGCCGGCATTGCAATGAGTAAGGATGTTAATACGAGTCTTATTTTTTTGTTTTAAAATATCTTCTATAATATCACAACCGTATCTTGCGATATTTTGGCTCTCTTTAGCCTCTTCGTCATTCAAATCAATCGCATATTTTTTAGAATCTTCTATTAAATTATTTGAGCTTTTTAAAAGCTCCATCATCTTATCAACTGCCCACATGAGGTTTACGGCTGTTGGACGAGACTCTCTTATAAGCTTAGCTTTTTGTTTTAATTGTTCATAATCGGATTCTATTTCCATGCACGCTGTATATATCCCAAATGCTGCCACACTTCCTATAACACCAGCCCCGCGTACAGTCATATCTTTTATCGCAGATACTATTTCTTCCGTGGTTTTTAAAACTTTTGTTTCATAAGAAAACGGCAGTTTTGTCTGGTCTATCACCTCTAAAAAATTATCATGATTTAACCATAAAGCTTTATATTTACCTTGCACTTTTTATAATCTCCAATATCTCATCAGCATTCTCTATTTTCTCATGCTTTAAAACAAATTCTCTTGCAATTTTAAGAGCCAGTGCTTCAGCCTTTGCTCTTAAAGTTTTATCTTTTATCCCTCTTATCTCTTCTACGCCTGCGACACCGTAAACTCTTCGTGCCATCTTGCAGCCCGCATATCCGACACTATCTCTTAAAATATTTTTTATAAATTTATTTTTGTAATTTTGCAGTGTAATATCATCCAAATACCCATCTACTAAAAGTCCTGAATTATGAGTTTTTTGCCAAAAATTTAAAAATTTCTCACTGAACTTCTCTAAAAATTCTTTAATAATTTTCAAAAGCCACTCTTGATACATTTCATCATGGGTAACTATAGAGTGATGAATATAATTATTAACTAAGTTGGCTAAAAGTGCTCCGACATCAAAACCAAAAGGACCGACAAATGCAAATTCAGGATCAATCACATAAGTTTCATTCTCATTAATCATAATGGAACCCGTATGCAAATCACCATGTAAAAGAGCATCATTCTGTGTCATAAACTTATATTTCAGCTCTAAAACCTTCTCTTTAAACTCCATATCCGAAAAAAGTTTTTTTGCATCTGGATTATCTTTTACATTTTCATTATCGTTTGTTTCATGTTCCATAAAAGGAAAACTGAAAACCAAGTCTTCCGTTAATTTGCATAATTCTGTGTTGCCGTTAAACTTATCTATCAATTCTCTTTTTTCACTGCTGCTAAGAGAAAGGGAAGAGGTATAAAAAAGCATCGCTGCCATGTAGGTTGAGATGTGTTCGCTGAAGTTTTCATAGATGACTCTATTAATAAGACCTTTTCTCATAATGATATGATTATCTAAAAATTCCATAACAACAAGACTCATATCTTCACTTGCATAGTACACAACAGGTATGAAATTTGGAAATATACTGTAAAACTTTTGCAGAGCTCTTATCTCATAGGTCATTCTCTCTCTTCCAAGGGGAAATTCTTCTCCTACACATCTGAGGTAAGGCACTGCCTGTTTGAGAATAAGAGCTTTTTTGGGATTTTTAATAGAGCTAATTTTATAGACATAGTTTAAATTGCCATCCCCAATCTCAACCGCTGACAAATCATCTCCGCCGAAATAATCCATCACTTTTTTAATATCTTTTAGATAATTTAAAACACTCTCTCTATTTAACTCTTTATACTCCATTGCACTTCCTATAGATATATAACTATTTTAATTCTTTAAACATTTCCAAACTATCGAGTTTTTCCCATGGGTAATCACTTTGTCCAACCTGTCCGCGGGCTGCTACGTCTGCATAGAGAAAAGTTTCAGCACTTGGTTTATCCAGTCCGAATTTCTTAGTAATCCAATTTGGAGTCAATGAAAAGTTCTCACCCACAAATGTTGAGAGTTTATCATCGTCCATGCCGGGTATTACTGTTCCATAAGTATCTACTGATACTGAAGTTGGTTTAGCTACACCAATCGCATACGAAAGCTGAACTGAACATTTTTTTGCTAAACCTGCAGCTACAATATGTTTCGCAACCCATCTAGCGGCATATAAACCACTTCTATCTACTTTTGTATAATCTTTACTTGACTGTGCTCCACCGCCAATGGGTGCGTATCCGCCAAAACTGTCAACAATCAGTTTTCTACCTGTTAAACCGCTGTCATGTAAAGGACTGTGACTTACATATCTGCCGGTAGGGTTTAAATGAATGATTGTTTTCTTAGGGTCATATAGGTCAGTTGGCAGTCCAGCATCGTCAATGATACCTTGGAGAAGTTCTCTTACCTCTTTTATATCCATATTTTCATTAGATGGAGCAGACACAACTATAGTGTGGATAGACTGAGGTTCACAGTTTTCAAAATTTTCTTTCGTGCCATAATCAAGTGTAACCTGAGTCTTAATATCAACCCCAAGTTTATGATTGTGCTTAAGTGCATAGTGATACACTTTATCACAGAGAACTCTGGCATATGTTATAGCAGCAGGCATATAATCAGCTGTCTCATTCGAAGCATAACCAAACATGATTCCCTGATCACCTGCACCAGTTTCACCATCTTCTTGATCAACGCCCTGATTTATATCAGGTGATTGTTGATTTAAAAGCACTTGGACTTTAACTTCATCAGGATATAAACATTGCTCTTTAGTAAAAGCACTTTTACCGTCATATCCTATGCCAATTAAAGCATCTTTAACGATTTCTTCATAATCTTTATCACTAAGATTTGCTTTAGATGTTACTTCACCACCGATTATTACATGCTTACCGGCTACAAACACTTCAGATGCAACTCTCGACTTAGAATCTGCGATTATTAATCTGTCAACTATACTGTCTGCAATTATATCTGCACATTTATCCGGATGTCCCGGGCTTACTACTTCACTTGTAAATAAATACATATATTTCCTTGAATTATTATCAGATTATATAAATAACCTAGTTTGAGAAGTACTTTATCAATACTTCTCTCATTTCATTTTAAAAGATATCACTCAAAAGAGCTTAACCTAAAACTTCTAGTTCATCACTATATTTTTCTAAACAGTATGGTTCATAACTTGATTTGTAAACTTCATAATGAGCTGACGCTTTATGCCCGTCAAGGGCAGATTCATCTCTCCAACTCTCATATGCCATAAATTTTTCAGGCTTGTTTTTATATTGAAATATTTCATAAAATATACAGCCGTCTTCTGCTTTACTTGGGTTTACCATGGCAGTTAAAAGCTTTTTCATCATTTGTATACCATCTGGTTTTGCTATAAAAGTTACTCTTTTTGTAATTGTCATTTTTTTCTCTCTGTAAAGATTTCAGGGAGATTATATCAAATTAATTCTCTTACACTATAATATTAGAAAATATTTTAGGACTTTAAAGTTGGATTTATTATTACAGATAGAAGATATTATAGAAAAAAATGGAACAGATTTTGAACTATCCAAACTGTTTAAACAATTTATAAAAGAGTATAAAGAATCACTTCCGGAACTTTTTAAAGAGCATCAGGGTAAAGATTTTTTAGTTAAACATACTAGAAAACTTGATTCTATAATATCTTTGATGTATAAGACTATTCTTCGCAGAATGTTTGGAAACTACCTCCCCATGAGAGGTTCAATCCCCATCGCTATCATTGCTCTTGGAAGTTACGGAAGAGAGCAGTTGTGTGTTCACAGCGATATAGACTTGCTTATAGTTTACGAAGATGTCGCCGGTTATAACACACAGCTTATCATTGAAAAACTTTTTTATTTGGCTCTTGATTCTGGGCTCAAACTCGGACATCGTGTTCATGATACAAACGACCTTTTTAAAGCAGCCGGAGAAGATATCACTATACGAACTTCCTTAATGGAGTCAAGATTCATAACCGGCTCCACTTTTACATGGCATGCAACCGGCAAAGAGCTCAATAAAATCCGCCTTTACAATCAAAAAGAGTTTATTCTGGCTAAAGTCCAAGAAGCTCAGATTAGAAGAAAAAAATATCCCACTTCCATGCAGCCAAACATCAAAGAGAGTGTCGGAGGTCTTCGTGACGCGCAACTCATTACATGGGTAGCGCAAACCATATACGGGGTTGCAAATCTCAAAGATTTGAGTCAGGTTTTATTTAAGGATGAGGAGTATAAAGATTATCGTATAGCACTGGAACTTCTTTTTCGTGTCAGAAGTGCTCTGCACCTTATCAGCGGTAAACAGGAGGACAGACTTTTACTGGAGTACATGCCCGAAGTAAACCATATGCTTGGATTTAGTGATGAGCGTAAAATGGTTTCTAAAGTTTTAGAAGCACAGTGGCGCATAAGCAATTTCACTCAAATCTTTGTAAAAAAAATGGTAAGGCCTTTTTTAGTTGACATGAGCAATATCGGTAAGTTTAAAAAGCAGCGCTTAGGTAAGGGAATCTATGAAAATGACTCAAGGATATTGGCTTCATTTAACTTAAAAATACAGCCTATCAACCATCTGCTTGAGCTTTTAGTTTGGCTTCCGGATAAAGATTATAACTTTGATGCCGGTTTTTTAAATCAGCTTACATACGCAAATATATCTCATCCATTGACTAAAAAAACATATTCCCTTTTAAAAGAACTTTTAAAAAAACAAAATATGTACTGTTTTTTACAACTTTTTTACGATGCCGGAATACTTCATAAGTTATTTCCAAACTTTCGAAAAGTTCTTCATCTGCCGCAGTTTGACGGTTATCACACTTACCCTGTTGATATTCACTCCATCAAATGTGTTCAAGCGCTTGAAAATATTAAAGAGCCATTTATCCAAAATCTATATGATGAATTCAGTGCTGATGAAAAACTTCTTTTGAAAGTAGTTGTACTTTTTCATGACACAGGCAAAGGGCGCACTCAAGACCATAGTGAGGTTGGAGCGAAACTGATAGTTCCTTTTGCAAGAAGGATAGAGCTAAAAGAAGAGCTTTTAAACAGAGCAGTCACCTTAATAAAACATCATGTTCTTATGAGCAGTGTTGCATTTAAAGAAAATATACACAACGAAAAAACCCTTTATAAATTTATGTCAAATATAGGGGATTCTAAAAACTTACAACTTTTATATGTTCTTACTTACGCAGATGTAAATGGTGTCGGTGGAAATGTATTTAACTCATTTAACTCTAAACTTTTGCGAGATTTATATGTAAGTGCTCTTGAAGTGTCACAAAACAGCAGTAGAATCACAGATGCAAAAAAAAGAATAATCATAGAAAAAAGAGTTCAAAACTATGAAGAGTTCAAAACCCTGCCTAAACTTTTACAAACAAAACTCCTAAGAGTAGAATCAAATCTATTTTTCTTTAAACACACACCGCTTGACATGATAAACATTGCAAAAACAGCACAAGAAACTAAAGAATATAGATATACCCTTAAGGCATCGGCATCACTTAGTATTGAGATTTATAGAAGAATTCCATTAAATATTGGTTATTTGTTGGCTACTCTTAGCCATTTGGACGTTGGTTCTATGGAAATCTTTACACTTTTTGATGATTTGAAATATTTTAAGATAGACTTTATTAAAAGTGCGGATGGAAATGAACTTGTAGATATAGAAAATATCATACAAAATGCTTTTGATATGAGCCGACATGTGGAGATAAAAAATGTACATATCACAAAAGAGCAGATCAATATTGACTGTGAGCATTCGTTAACACATGCTGAGCTTAGCGTAAATACAACAAATCAAAGAGGTCTTTTAGCTTATATCATGAACAGTTTTGAAGAGTTAAATATAAATATTGTTACAGCCAAAATCCATAGTACAAAAAACAGGGTCAGAGACACCTTTTTAATGGGAAAACAAAACGATATATGCAATAATATCGATAAAATTTATGAACTACTAACAAAATAAAATTTCAAAGGCTAATACATGTGCGGAATCGTTGGATACCTGGGGAAAAAAAATACTAAAGAAATTTTACTAGACGGACTCAAAGAGTTGGAATATCGCGGTTATGATTCTGCCGGTATTGCCGTTCTTCAAGACAATCAATTTGACAGCTTTAAAGCTGTTGGCAAACTTGTCAACCTGGAAGAAAAAACAAAAGATTTTGTTACTGAGAATTTTGCTGTAGGTATCGGTCATACCCGCTGGGCAACCCATGGAAAACCTACCGAGCTCAATGCACATCCACATTTGGGAGACAGCTCTTATGTTGTGCATAACGGTATCATTGAAAATTATGCCACATTAAAAAAAGAGTTAATGGATGATGGTGTCAGGTTTTTGAGCCAAACAGATACGGAAGTTATTGTCCATCAATTTGAAAAAAATTTAAAGTCTGCAGAAAATGCTTTTGAAGCTTTTGCCAAAACAATACATGAACTAAAAGGTGCCTATGCCATCTTGCTTGTCACAAAATCAGAAGATAAAACAATATTTTTCGCAAAACACGGTTCTCCTATGCTTGTTGGCATAAATGGTGAAAACAAGGTGAGCTCCCCAGAGCGAGAAGGTAGCCTGGGCTATGAAAAATATTTTGCATCTTCTGATGCACCGCTTATCGGTCATTGCAGTGATGTTAATTATTTCGAAGATGGTGATTACGGCTATGTAACTGCTGATGAACTTGCTATTTTTTCCAAGAATGGAGATAAGAAAAAGCCAAATTTCTCCAAACTTTCAACAAATAAACTCTCAGCTCAAAAAGATGGGTATAGATTTTTCATGGAAAAAGAGATTTATGAGCAAAGTACAGTCATTGCTGATACTTTGATGGGAAGAGTCGGTGATGATGAGATTCTTTTTGATGAGATAGATTCATCCCTTTTTGATGGGATTCATGAGATAAAACTCTCCGCTTGCGGAACTTCTTACCACTCAGCTCTAAGTGCTTCGTATCTTTTTGAGCGATATTCAAAAATAAAAACCTCAGTTGAAGTGGCAAGTGAATTCAGATACCGTTCACCTGTCATGACCAAAGATACACTTTTTGTAGTAATTTCACAAAGCGGTGAAACTGCAGATACGCTTGAAACTTTAAAAATGGCAAAAGAAGCTGGGCTTAAAACTCTTGTAATCTGTAATGTTGACAATTCCTCTATGGTTCGTTTAGCAGATGCAACTATTTTAACCCGTGCCGGAATAGAAAAAGGGGTGGCATCAACAAAAGCATTTGCAACCCAAGTTGCAGTATTTTGGATGATGAGTCTCTATCTTGCAAAACTAAGAAATTCTCTTGAAGCCAATGAGATAGCCAGACAAGTTTCCCTTTTAAGAGAAATACCAACATCTGTAAAAGTAACAGACGCTATGCATGAAAAAATAAAAAGATTGTCTAAAAGGTATCTTCATGGGCATGGGTTTTTCTTTATAGGTCGAGATATATTCTATCCTCTTGCGTTAGAGGGTGCATTAAAACTCAAAGAGATCTCTTATCTTCATGCAGAGGGTTATCCAAGCGGCGAGATGAAGCATGGCCCAATCGCTCTGGCTGACCCTGAACTTTTTACAATCGCCCTGCTTCCCCAGCATCTTTTGTATGAAAAAGCAAAAAGTAATGTTGAAGAATTAAGCGCAAGAGATTCTACTATCTGTGCAATCAGTCCCATAGAGTTTGATAAAGCAGATGATTTCATCCAAACTACTGTATGTAAGGACTACATGTTAGAGTTTTTTGAGATGATGGTTGTAGTTCAACTTTTCTCACTAGAGATTTCTGTTCGACTTGGCAATGATGTAGACATGCCAAGAAATCTGGCAAAAAGCGTAACCGTAGAATAACTTTTTTTAATTTCACTTTAAATTAATTTTTTATTAGCTAATATTATTAATTAATTTTATTAAAAGTGAAATAACATGGAATCAAAATCAAAACTGCTCATAATTGTTGCGTTAATGCTCTTTGGCTTAACGGTAGCAACCACTATAAATGTTGCATTAAATTTTAAGAGTTACAGTATAAAGAGTGCTATAGATAAAGCAAATGCGACGGCAAGCATAGTAAAAGATGCTTTGACAGCCCATATGCTCAATGGTACCATGGACAAACGAGGCTACTTTTTAAATCAAATCACAAAAGCTGAAAATATTAATAAAATCTGGATTGCTCGTTCTGAGCATGTTATAAAACAATATGGAGCAGGATTTCCAAGCGAATCGATAAGAGACAGTATTGACAAAGAAGTTTTAAGTACTGGCAAAAGTATCGAAAAAATAGCTGAAAGTCTAGAATATGGCATTTTAAGAATAACTATTCCATATAAGGCATCCACTGAAGATTCTTCCATAAATTGTATGCAATGCCATGATGTTCAAGCTGGAGATACTCTTGGAATAATCAGTATGGAGTTTGATATCAGAGATGTAAGATATGATGGCATATTTACTATAGCTAAAATATTTGGCATAAACATACTATTTTTAATCTTGGCTCTTTTATTGATAAATCATTTTGTTACTCCTTATACAAAAATGTTCTCAGATATGCAAACAGGTATAAAAAAAGCATATCGAGGTGATTTTACTCATAAATTTTATACTTCTATGGCAGGTGATGCGCAGGCTATTGTCCAACAATTAAACACACTCTTTTCTAAGATTCAAGATACCTTTGGTGATATACGCTACAGCCTCTCTACATTTATTCCAGGAGGGGATGGTGACTGTTCGTCTGACCCACTTTTAGAAGCAAATATAATAATAAATGAACTCTCTGATATCTATAAATTTAAAAAGACTATAGAGTTAGATGATTCAAAAGATATGGTTTATACAAGATTTATAGATATTTTAAAACTAAAATACAATATACAACATATGGCATTTTACGAGGTATACAGCACAAAGCAGACAAGAGAGCTTATCTATATTTCACAGGGGCAGAGTATTTGTTTAAGCCAAACGGATAAAGATGCTTCAAGATGCAGAGCGTATAGAACAAGCAATGATGTTATCTCAACCGAGTTTCATGATTTATGTCGATCTTGCGAATCAGGTGAATTAGACTATGTTTGTTTACCTTTTACGATAAACAGTGATGTATCTATAGTTCTGTCTATAACGGCTAAAACAGATAAAGAAATGAATCATATAAAATCTTCAATTGTAAGTATAGAGAATTACTTAGAGGCTGCTAAACCTGTTTTAGAGAGTAAAATTTTAATGGAAAAACTTCGTGACACTTCGCTTAGAGATGGAATGACCGGTTTGTATAACAGAAGATTTTTGGAAAATGTGATAGATAAGATTATGAGTCAGGCAGAGCGATCAAAAGACAACTATCATGTATTGATGCTCGATATAGATTTCTTTAAAATGGTAAATGATTCTTATGGACATGATATTGGGGATAAGGTGATAGTTGCACTTTCAAAAGTTCTTAAGGGCAGTATCCGTGAGTCAGACTTAGCTATCAGATATGGCGGCGAAGAATTTCTAATCATGCTTCATAATGCTACAGATGAGGCAGCACTGAAAATCGCACAAAAGATAAACTCTGACTTTGCAGCTTTAACATTTAATGTAGGAAGTAATGAAAGTATGCAAAAAACCCTAAGTATAGGTATAGCTAAATTTCCTGTTGATGGTGACACTATATGGAAATGTATCAAATATGCAGATACAGCCTTGTATATTGCAAAAGATACCGGAAGAAATAAAATAGTAGAATTTAAACCTGAAATGTTTACAAGTGAAGAATTTTAGAAATATCCCTAGGAGTCATCTCCAACGCTAGAGCGTCGGAGAAAGAATAATGATTGTCACTTATTAGTGGCAACCACATCCGCCGCCACTGTCATGGCTGTGTTCTTGCTTTGGTTTTGGAGCAGCAGCTGTTGAACATGCGCTTACTCCTGGAGGTGTTGTAGGCTGAACTGCCTGATTATCAACTCCGCCGTTTGCATTTATCTCTTCTATGTCTGCCCAAATTGATTCAGCAGCTTTCATGTAGCGTTTTGCACTCTCACTGCTTGGATTTACAAATGTTATTGGCTTACCTTCGTCACCGCCAACACGAATGCTTGACTCGATTGGGATTTCAGCAATTATTTTAGTATTAAACTCATCCGCCATCGGCTGAGATGTACCTTTACCAAAAATGTCATACTCAACACCTGTATCTGGAGCAATAAATCCGCTCATGTTTTCAATAATCCCGGCGATAGGAATATTTAACTTTCTAAACATATCTAAAGAACGACGTGAATCGTCAAGTGAAACACCCTGAGGAGTTGTAACAGTTAAACCCATAGTTACCGGTACACTTTGAGCTAAAGTAAGCTGAGCATCACCAGTTCCCGGAGGCATATCAATAACCAAAACATCAAGTTCAGACCATAAGATATCTCTTAAGAACTGCTCGATTGCTTTCATAATCATAGCTCCACGCCAAATGAGAGATTGACCCTCTTCCATAAGTGAACCCATTGACATAACTTCAATACCGTAAGCTTTAAGAGGAAGAACTTTATTTCCATTGACTTCCGGCTTAATGTCTGAGAGACCCATCATACGAGGAATATTCGGACCATAAATATCTGCATCAAGCAAACCGACTTTTTTGCCTTGTGCTGCAAGAGCAATAGCAATATTTACAGATGTAGTTGATTTACCAACGCCGCCTTTTCCTGAACTTACCATCAAAAAGTTTTTCACCTGTGGAGCAATATTTTTACCCTTAGATGAGCTTTCTCTTGGCATTACTGGAGCTTTTACGTTACATGTGATGTTGTCAGCACCCGCTCTCATAAGCTCCACTGTTGCATCATCTTTTATCTGCTTTGCAACTTCTGGAGCACTCGACGTAATCTCTACATTAAAACTTACATCATCACCATTTATAACTATATTATTTACAAATCCAAAAGTTACGATATCCTTAGTAAAACCCGGATATAAAACTTTTGAAAGTGCTGATTTTACAATTTCTTCTGTCATTAAAATTTCCTTCATTTATTTTTGGTACTTTACCATATTTAAATAGGACAAAAATTGTCCTATATTAATTAGCTTGATTTTTTAAGTTAAATTTAGCCTACTTTTCTAGCTTCTTCAGCTAATCTGGCATCTTCTGCAATTTGAGCGATCATCTCAGGGTTGTCCATAATACTTTGAGTTATTTTATACGAACAAAATTTTGGTCCACACATAGAACAAAACTCCGCTTCTTTAAATACATCCTGAGGAAGTGTTTCATCATGGTATTCTCTAGCTCTCTCACCATCGAGAGCGAGCTCAAACTGTTTTTCCCAGTCAAAGCTATAGCGAGCATCACTCATCGCATCATCGATATCTCTCGCGCCTTTACGGCCGCGAGCAATATCTGCAGCATGTGCAGCAATTTTATAGGCAATAATCCCCTCACGTACATCATGAGCATTAGGTAATCCTAAATGCTCTTTTGGTGTTACATAACAAAGCATAGAAGCTCCATGCCATCCGCCGACAGCGGCACCGATAGCAGAAGATATATGATCATACCCAGCTGCTATATCTGTTACCAATGGACCCAAAATATAAAAAGGTGCCTCATGACAAAGTTCTCTTTGTATTTTCATGTTACGCTCAATTTGATTCAGAGGAACATGACCTGGACCCTCAATCATAACCTGAACATTTTTTTCCCAAGCTCTAAGAGTCAATTCTCCTAAAACTTTAAGTTCCCCAAGTTGTGCATCATCAGAAGCATCCGCTAAACAACCTGGACGAAGAGAGTCGCCTAAAGATAATGAAACATCATATTTAGCACAAATATCCAAGATATCATCAAATGCTGTATAAAATGGGTTTTCTCTATGATAGTGCATCATCCATGCGGCCATAAGCGAACCGCCGCGACTTACAATACCCATCTTTCTTTTTGCAACTTTTGGCATGGTTGAAAGTAAAAAACCTGCATGTATTGTAAAATAGCTCACACCTTGCTGTGCCTGACGCTCTAAAACATCAAGCATAACTTCTATACTTAAATCTTCTATCTTATTTTTAACATCATGTAAAATCTGATAAATCGGCACTGTTCCGATAGGAATTTTTGAAGCTCCGATAACTGCTTTACGGATTTCATCCAAGTCACCGCCCGTTGAGAGATCCATGGCCGTATCAGCTTTGTAGTGCTGAGAAACTTCCATCTTTTCAACTTCGCCTTGAACATCAGACGCAATAGCAGATGAGCCGATATTTGCATTTATTTTACATTTTGAAGCAATACCGATAGCCATTGGTTCCAATGAAGTATGGTTAACATTCGCAGGAATAATCAATCTGCCGCGAGCGATTTCACTACGAACCAGCTCTGGGGATAGGTCTTCTATCTTTGCGACATATTCCATCTCTCCAGTAATTATCCCTTGTTTAGCGTAGTACATCTGCGTTCTAACAGGATCATTTTCACGCTCTTTTACCCATGAAGCTCTCATAGTTTCTCCTAAAATAATATATCTATGTAGTGGAAATATAATCAAATAAAGTTAAAGTAGCATTAATCTAAATTTTTGTCTTAATATTTTGGATTTATATTAGGCACTTTATCATTTTTAGCACTAAGACAAAGATAAAAAAAAGCTTACTATATGTATAATTTCGTAACACTTTACAAAATAGGAGTTTTATTGTCTAATTTAACGCTTATTTTACTTGCAGCTGGTAGCTCTAGTCGATTTGGACTTGATGTAAAAAAGCAGTGGCTTAGGATTGAGCACAAGCCTTTGTGGCAATTTGTAGCAGATAAACTTGAAAATACAAATCTTTTTCAAAAAATAATTATTGTTTCCGCAAGTGATGATATTGAATTTATGAAAAACTACTCAGATTTCACTTTTATATCCGGAGGAGACACAAGACAAGAGTCTTTAAAAAATGCTTTAAGAGAAGTTCAAAGTGAATTTGTACTGGTAAGTGATATTGCGAGAGCTTGCATAAGTCAAAATTTCCTGCAATCCATCATAGCAAAAAAAGGTGATAGTGACTGTATAGTCCCATATCTAAAGGTAAATGACACAGTTGTCTATGAAAACACCACTATAGATAGAGATAAAGTAAAAAGAGTTCAGACGCCTCAATTGTCCCGTACAGCTATTTTAAAAAATGCTCTTGGTACACAAGAGGAGTTTACAGATGAGAGCAGTGCAATTGTTGCTTATGGTGGCACAAGAGAATTTATTTTAGGTGAAGAGGATGCTCATAAAATTACTTTTTTAAAAGATTTAAAGAGTATTCCATGTCTTAGTGCTCCATCAAAAGACATGCTCAGCGGGACTGGTCTTGATGTCCATGCCTTTGATGATAAGGGCGACATGTATCTTGGCGGTGTAAAGATAGAATCGGATTTTGGTTTTAAAGCCCATAGCGATGGTGACGTTGCAATCCATGCTCTTATTGATGCTCTTTTAGGGGCTGCAGGCATGGGGGATATTGGCATGATGTTTCCAGACAATGATGATACTTATAAGGGGATAGATTCAAAAGAGTTACTAAAAAGAGTTGTGAAAAAGATTCATAACTTTGGTTTTGTAATTGTAAATATCGACTTGACAATTGCGGCTGAAAAACCTAAATTATCAAAATATAAAATGCAAATCAGACAAACACTGGCAGAAATTTTAAACTGCGAAAGCTCAAGAGTAAACATCAAGGCTACAACAACTGAGAAATTAGGTTTCATTGGCAGAGGCGAAGGTGTTGGGGTGATTGCAAATGCAAATTTAAAATATTTTGATTGGACACTAGAAAACTAAAAATAGTTTAGCTATATACAATAAATAACAAAGGTGAAGATTGAAAATATTAATTATAGAAGATGAAATCTATTTAGCACAGAGTATTGCTACTAAACTCAGTGAATTGGGACATATTTGTGAGATGTGTACTTCAACTAAAGATGCAATAAAAAGTACAAATTATGATGTTGTATTGCTCTCAACAAACATAAATGGTCAGGATTTCAATCCTGTCATAGAAACATTTAAAAAGTCCATTGTTATACTGATGGTTTCCTACATCAGCAATGACACTGTATCTAAGCCTTTAAGCGCTGGAGCAAAAGATTATATTTTAAAACCTTTCATGATTGAAGAATTAATCAGAAAAATAAATCATTACAGAGATTATGAAAAATTAAAAAAAAGAAATGAAGCTTATGAGAAATATTTGACACATACTTTCTCATCAGTAGAGAATAATTACAGAATAGATGATATTGAACTGCCTGTTTACATATCATCAAGTTACCAAAAATCTGCAGATGCATTTGCATTTGCATTTGCAAAAAGAAAAGATAAACCTATACAATTCGTTTCTCTAAAAAATCCAAAGGCTATGACTGAAATAGACTCATTTCCTCATAACTCTATAATCTATATTATAGATTTTCAAATTCTGAAAAAATCAAATAAACAGGCTTTTTATGATTTGATAGCCAATAAGCAAGTCATCATCTCAAGCTGTGAACAGATAGATGATGTAGCATATCCGGTCATAGAGATAAAAACCGAAAACAATGTCTTTGACCAGGGAGAGATACTCCCAATAGAGGATTATGTAAAATTTATTGTCCTAAATTATCAAAATAAATTCCCAGATACTGAATTATCCAAAAAACTGGGCATTAGCCGCAAAAGTTTATGGGAAAAAAGAAAGAAATATGACCTCATCAAGAAAAAATAAAACTCTTTTCATTGACAAAGAGGCTGCCTCGGCGCTAGAGTTGGTAAAAGACGGTCTTTTATTTCCAGTCACAGGGTTAATGGGAGAGGCAAAGAGCAAAAAAGTTTACAGAACAGGTCGCATCGGTGATAAGAGTTTTCCTTTTCCTTTTATATTGGCACCATCAGGAACTAGAAATGAACAAGTTATCAGCTCGTTAAAAAAGGGCGAAGAGGTAACTATACTTTGTAATGATGAAGAATTTGCCACATTGATTGTGGATGAAACATTTCAAATAGATCCGACTGAGAGAACGAAACAAATATACGGAACAGACGATCCAGCGCATCCGGGAGTTATGGCAACTTTCAAAAGACTTGGTTCCTGGGCCATTAGCGGCGAATATGAAATTATAAATCATAAGCCAAGTAAAAACATACAACTCATCAATGAAACTAAAATAGCAATTGATGCCAAACATACCAGCTCACTATTTATGGCAGCAAACCCTCTACACCGTGCACATGAGCGTCTTATAAGACAGACACTCGATACAACTGATTTGCTTGTAATTTTTTTGCTTAAACCTTATGAAAGTGCAAACCTAAGTTATGAAATCAGAAAAGAAGCACTAGAGTTTTTCATAAACAACTTCTTACCAAAAAATCGTGTAATTATTGTTCCGCTTGAAAACAGCTATATTTTTGCCGGATTTAATGAAATCATGATTGACGCAATAGTTGCAAAAAATTATGGCTGCGACAGGTTAACCGTTGGCAGAAATCACGCAGGGCTAGGAATGTTTTATGATAGTAATTCAAACAAATCCATCATAGACAAAGTGGTAGGGATAGATATAGAGATACAAATAGCAAGTGAGTATGTTTACTGTGATAAATGCCGGACTCTTGTGAGTAAAAACACTTGTCCTCATGGTCAGCACCATCAAATATCTTATCATGCAAATTCTATATTAGAACTTCTTGAGATGGGTATTTTACCTCCGGCAGTTTTAATAAGAACAGAAATATCATCCTTTTTGCTCTCTAAAGTCTTGCCCGATAGATTTAAAAATCTAGAGAAACTTTATTATGAGATCATGCCTACAGGTGGACTTTTAGAAGAACACACTGAAAAAGATTTTTATCAAGACCTGATGAAACTTTATCAAACAACATCTTTAACTTAGGATTTCCAATGAACTGGTTTTTTATAACTTTAGGATACAGCGGCTTAAGCCCGAAAGCACCGGGAACAGCGGGAAGTATTGTTGCGCTTATACTTGGAATATTGATTCTGATATATTTCGGTGCACAAACTCTATTTCTTGCGACCATATTGATCTCAATCCTAGCCATAAAAGCTATCAACAAATATGAGCAAAAAACTGGAATACATGACGATAACAGAATTGTAATCGACGAGCTTGCCGGCATGTGGTTTGCCTTAAGCGTAGCACCTGCAATAAGTGTCAGTTTTACTGAGATGACTGATTTTCAAAATGGTTTTCTGATTCAAAGTCTTTTGTCATTTGTATTATTCAGATATTTTGATATTACAAAGCCGTCTATCATAGGACGCATTGACAGGGAAACAAAAGGTGGCATCGGCGTTATGGGCGATGATATCATCGCCGGTTTTGCAGCAGGAATATTGAGCGCTGTGATTTGGCAGGGGATTGTACAGATTCAAACTCTCATCTAGAGTTTGAATCTCTTGCGAAAAGTTAAATACTGAGTTTGTGATTATTTACAGTACTTGGAATTGAATTGCCGCTTGCCTGCATTTTCAAGGCTTGCGGGTATTTTTTGTAATGAGTTCTCACAACTTGCGCCAGTTTTTCTTTTGTATCCCCGTCAATAATCCCTTCGTCATTTATAACACTTACTAGATTTTTCACCAGTTCATTTTGAGGATTTACAACTTTTTCTGCCCATGACTGCAATAGTCTTTTATTAATATATGTTGGCAGAGAACCCATTATTCCTATATCATTTTGATTATGTATTAACAGTCCGGATGTTGTTCCTCTGTCAAGCGTTAAAACTTGAAACATGTAAAGAGTATGATAATCCAACTGCTGCTGCATCTCATCTACAGAAAATGATTTTCTTTTTTGAAAAGCATTGCTTATGATATCTATGTAGGTGTCTATAATTCCAGTTCCAAAATTATTGGCAAAGTTATAATCTTGTTCTTTGTCGGCTGTTTTATAGTTTTCGAGATAAAAATGAGAAACTCCCCTATCTCTTTTTAGAGCAGGAATATTAAAATATTTATCACCTTGAAGTGTTCCTTCTTCATAAGTATCGGCTGATAAATCTTTTAGTGCATTATTGAAAATCTTCTTATCATCCTCATTGACTATGCTTGGATTTAAATCCGCCATGACTCTCCAGTAGGAGTTATTATCTTTTAACTCCGTTAAACTGATATGAATATGAATAGATGCTACATGTGGATTTTTTGGATGAATTATAGTAGAAATAGCAGTGGCACTTTGCAGATTTTTCTCCGACATCTCATCATAATGAACTTGAGAGACATTGACACTCGCTGTGTTAAAAAGCTCAGAATCCCGAGATTCAAATCTGCTTCCGCCACCATGAATACCCTCATCTCTCAGCCAAGTCACTTCTTCAAATTTTTTATTTTCACCAATCTCAGCACTTAAATTGTCTAATTTATCGATAAATCTTTTTTGTAGATTTCTAACTAATTTATAAGCACTGACAGCATCTTGTGACGCGGACATAATCATTTTCATTTATTATTTACCTTTTTTTATCTTTAGAATCTCATCTCCGACTTGTCATATTCCAAATGACCTTTATTCTTAAAAAATTCATAAGCATTTAAAGAAAGTTCCCCCAGTAAATCATCATAAGAGATATACTCAGCACCCAACTCTTTAGCTCTATTTTTAAGAGCTGAGAACTCTGTCTTTTGCTTCATATCCAAATTAAGTCCTGCAAGTTTTGCAATCATATTCAAGTCAGAAAAATCAGAAAAGTTTAGCACAGCGTCAAATCCAGATAAATCAACACTCATTTGTGAAGCTAAACGGTTTATATCCGCATTCTCTACTTTCATCTCAGTTGTAAAGTTTAAGAGAGCTTCTAAATCATCGCTGAAATAGCTTATTTTAAAACTGTATCCATTTGACAAAAAGCTAAAAGCCTTGGCATGTGGAGTTGTACCGATGAGAGCTATATTTTTTACATCTTTAGTTTTTAAAAAATCGATTAATACTTTAATACTAAAGATATCACCGATAAGTTTTTCGCCATCTCTTACTAAAATATCACACATGCCTGATTTTAAAACGGACTTTGTTGATCCATCCAACAACTCCACAACTCTGCTTACATACTCATTTGAGATAATGGCACCATTAACATGTGATTTTTTCATATTTGAGAGTGTGAAGAAAAAATCATCCTCTCTGATATTCATCGGTATTGTCATGGCATCTTTATTGTTTGCTTTAAATAAACGGTTCATGGAAGCGCTAAAGCTGCTCTTCCCCGCTTCTTCACCTATAAAACCGTACAGCTTTGTGTGGTGAGATATTTCGTTTGCTTCGTTCATGTTATTTTATCTCCTCATTACATATCATCAGTTATACCCCAAAGTGCTCGGGCTTCTTCATCTTCTATTTTACATCTGTAGCAAAGTTTGTCATCTGAGTTTGTGCTAAAAACAGAGTTGCACTCATCACATCTTCTTACATTAAAAGTAATCAAATTTTGAACAGCAGGTTCAAAAAATTCTTTGATATTGTACGATGGAGACAAGGTCAAAGCATCCGGCTCACACACATCATGACAGATATGACACTTGATACATAAAAACGGATCAAAGTCAATTTTGGAGTTTCTCATATCAGAGGTGAGCGCACCGGTTGGACAGACTCTGTAACACATCTGACAAGCTGTACACAGTTCTTCATCCATCACTTTCTGGGACGTGAAATTTATCTCAGTTGCATCTATGATATGAAATTGTGAAGGTTTTTCAACTCTTTTGATTGCAGTGAAAAATATCTTTCTTTTATCAGGTATTCGTTTTTGTTTGAGCAGCGCTATATCTGCTTTTTGCAGAGTGTGTTCTACCAATTCATCACTCGCTTTTTTAACTTCATTCTCAAAAGCATGCTTTGTTTTTGCAACAGTTTTTAAGCTGATAGAGCGCAAGAAATCTCTTCTGTCGCTCTTAACTTCCTCTTTGTTTTCATAACAGACATTTTCCAGTTTTAAAACGGCTTTATTTTCCATTGCTTCAAGAATATAAGAAGCTTCTTCATAGTTTTTAAGTATCTGAGGATGACATGTGTGAGCTATCTCACATGTAGAACAATATCCCATATCAAACACTACCTCTTTTTTCATAACACTTATTGAAATGATATTTTCAACACTCAAAGCTGCTATACATGGGACATTTTTTCTACAAGATATCAGGTTCTCCGCATCTTCTAAAAAGTCAAAAAAGAAGTTCGTAGAACTGAAATCATCAAGAGAAAGTGCTTCATTTGGACATACTGCATCACAGGCGCCGCAACCGACACATGTAGAGTAGTTGATTCTAGGAAGAGGATTATTTCCAACTACGATAGCCGCTGTAGGGCAAATAATCTCACACTTGTTACATTCACTGTCTTTAGATAACGAACGAACACACTTACTGGCATCTAACTGAATTAAAGACATTGTTTTTCCATAGTAAAATTCTTCATATTATTTTTTTATTTGATGATTTTAGCAAAAGACTCTTTAGATAACTTTGGTATCCAAGAGTTGCATTTCACTTTTAGGAACAAACTCATTTTCATGATAAACAGAGAGTGACGGAAAAGCAAATTCTAAATTGTTTTTTTCTAAAATTGCCATCATCTTATGCATAACATCCTCTTTTGTTTGGAGCCATTCTTCCCAATTTACAGACTTTGTAAAACAGTAGACTAAAATATTTATACTCGAACTCGAAAACTCATCAAGATATACAAGTAAAGTTTTTTTCACACCTAGCAAATCATCTTTTGAGACCAATTTTGCTCTGGATGAAGAGTAAGTGTACTGAGTGTTTTTTGTAGCAATCCCCGGATGCTTATCCAACATGGTACGAATCTCATTGACAGCATTTTTTATATCCTCAGATTTTGAATCATATTTCACACCTAAATTCATCTTGATTCTGCGACCCAAAGTTCTCTTATTCCAGTTTTTGACATCGTTATTTGCAAGTGTTGCATTTGGAATGGCTATAAGTGCATTGTCAAATGTTCTCAGTGTTGTGACTCTAAGCCCTATCTCAATAACTACACCCTCTTCTCCGTTTATTACAATCCAATCACCCTGGGAAAATACATCACTGAGTAAAATAGAGAGTGTTCCAAAAAAGTTTGACAAGCTGTCTTTTGCAGCCAAGGCAACTGCCAAACCGCCGATACCGAGTCCGGATAATACTGCCGTCAAGTCTATGCCTGCAGTGTAGAGTATGAGCAGTAAACCGATGATGACGATAAGAACATTAATAACTTTCTTACCTACGTTAATCATCTCATTTTTTATTTTTCTGTTAAGTTGGTCTATTTCCTGTATTTTTATATCTGCGACCGCATTCAGGATTCTATAGAAATACCATACAAATAAAAAAGCGTATAAAACATTAAAATATATGCTTACACTTTCTATACTCATAAAATCATTATAAATATAAATGACAAATTCAACATTGATAAGCAAAATAACAAGAGAGAAAGGTTTTTTGGATTTTTCTAACACATCTGTTGAGTATTTTTCAAGAGAATCTATCTCAAAGAAATAATTTTTAGCCACAAAGTAAAGAGCTGCTCTGAAAAAATACAAAAAGAAGGACAAAGACAGGATAAAAAGTATCTTAATGATACTTAGATTGTATTTTTCCAGAATCGGATTGATTATTTTTCCGATTTTTGTATTGTTCGTATAAATGACTGCACCTATAAGATGGTACTTTGAGTATTTATTGAGTCTGTACATTCTCTTTTCAAAACTGTATAAATGGCTTATCACATCTTTGTTTATATCGATTAAATCATAGAATTCTTGTATATTTGTTTTCAATGAAACGGGGGTTTTATCTGCGTTATTTTCTAAAAATTCTTTATAGTCAACATCAATATATTTTTTGTTTTCAAGTATATTGTTTGAAATCACTTTCTTTAATTTTTCTCTAAAGACTCCACTATCTGAGGTATCTAGAGCAACCAAAACTCCTCTTATCATCTCATGTTGATTAATGAGTATATTATAAGATTTCAGCTGTACTTCATCTCTCATAACGGCATACTTGTTTCCGGCACGCTTATTGATGCTTATCATTTTTTTGAGTGTAGCCATTTCAGAACTGTAGAGACTACTTTCTTCTAAATATTCCTGCTTATTACTCATAATATATTCTAAAGCCCCGACATAGCTGTGCTCTTGTTCTTGAATAAGAGTTTGCATGGCTTCTTTAGTTGTATTATCATCATTCATCTGATGGAGAAATTCCATCTGTTGTTGAATAAATGTACTGTACTCACTATTTGCCCGAAGTGTGAATCCAAGTAAAAATACAAATAGAATAAAAAACTTTTTCATCATCTTTGTTTTTAAATTCCCTCAGCTATCATAGCATCAGCAACTTTTTTAAACCCTGCGATATTAGCACCGTCTACATAGTTGCCTTCAACTCCATAGTCTTTTGCAGTCAATGCTACTCTTGTACAAATTTGCTGCATAGTCTCTTTTAATTTTCTATCGACCTCATCAAAAGTCCACTTAGCCATAGCCGCATTTTGGCTCATCTCAAACGAACTTACAACTACGCCACCGGCATTTGCCGCTTTTGCAGGAGCAAAACAAATTTTATGAGACAAGAGCAGATTAATTGCTTCGGGAGTTGATGGCATATTAGCACCCTCACTTACACTCACACATCCGTTTGATATCAAATTTTGAGCATCTATTTCTAGTAGTTCATTTTGAGTAGCGCATGGAAATGCCGCATAACATGGTATATCCCACACTGCATGTCCATTCTCAGGATACTCTGAAACTGGAATATATTTAGCATCAGAGTGAGTTTTCAAATACTCAGTAAGTGAAACTCTGCGTTCTAGTTTCAAATCTTTTAACAGTGCAACATCAACACCTCTTGAGTCATAAATTGTTCCGGCAGAATCGCTGCAACTTACAGTAATTGCTCCAATCTGCTGCAGTTTTTCTATAGCATGAAGTGCCACATTTCCAGATCCGCTCACAGTACAAATCTTCCCTTTGAGTGATTCTTTATTTTCCAGTTCCAGCATTTTTTCAGTGAAATAAACTACCCCGTAACCTGTAGCTTCCGGACGCATTAGTGAGCCGCCAAACATAAAAGGCTTACCCGTTAAAACACCCTCATAAGATGACGTTATCTTTTTGTACTCTCCAAATAGAAAGCCTATTTCACGAGCACCGACTCCGATGTCTCCAGCAGGAATATCCATGCGGGGTCCAATATATTTATGAAGTTCCGTCATAAATGCCGAACAAAATTTCATGACTTCAAAGTCACTCTTTCCTTTAGGGTCAAAGTCACTCCCGCCTTTAGCTCCGCCAAGAGATAAACCGGTCAGTGAGTTTTTTAAAATCTGCTCAAATCCTAAGAACTTTAAAATACCCTCGTTTACCGAGGGATGGAAACGAAGTCCCCCTTTATACGGCCCAAGGGAATTGTTAAACTGAACTCTATATCCGGTGTTTACTTTAATGTTTTGATTATCATCAAACCAAGTTACTTTAAATTTCAAAATTCTATCAGGAACTACAAGACGCTCTAAAACTGCATTTTTTGTATATCTTTCATCAGACTCCAATAGCGGAGCTATAGAGTATATAACCTCTTCCATCGCTTGATAAAATACTTTATTTTCTTCACAGCCGCCTTTTTCAAACTTTTTGATTTCCATCTCTGCTATTGACATTGTGCTTCCTTAATTTTTTATTGCCGTCTTAATCATCATTCTTCTGAGGTATGCAATCTTACTTTGTAAAGGTAAATCTTTGGGACATACATCTTCACAGCCCAAAAGCGTCATACAGCCAAAGACTCCATCATCATCACCCACCAGTTCGTAATACTCTTCATCCGTTCTTTTATCTCTTGGGTCAAGATGATAACGAGCCACTTTATTGAGTCCGACTGCTCCTTTAAAATTTGGCCGCATTTGAATTGTTCCACATCCGGCTACACAACATCCGCATTCTACACAACGGTCGAGTTCATAGATTTCATCAGCTAAATCAGGGTCCATTCTTTCTTCTAATTTATCAACATTTAACTCTTGTTCTTGGTCATGTATCCAAGTCTCAAGATGCTCGTTGAGATAACGCATCCACTCCCCGGTATATATTGACAAATCTTTAATCAGTTTAAAAAGAGGAAGCGGTGCTAAAGAGATATTTTCATCAAGCTTTGAAGTCAGTGTTCTACATGCAAGCGTCGGACGACCGTTTACAAGCATAGAACAACTTCCGCAAATCCCTGCTCTGCACACAAAGTCAAACATGAGCGAGTTGTCATGATGTTCTCGTATCATATTTAAAACTATATAAAGAGTCATGCCATACGCTTCTTCAATCTCAAAAGTTTCCATATGAGGCAAAATTTTTGGCTCATTTGGATCAAAACGGAGAATATTTATTTTTAAAATTCTTCCTTTTACAATTTCACTCATACATTTTCTCCCAGTCTTTCATTTGTACCGCGATATTTTTTAGGCAGTTTTTTAAGATACGGCATCAGTGCATGTTGAATCTCAAAACGATTTGCACCTTCTGCTTGTAACTTTTCTGTTATAGCATCCACTTTCTCTTGTCTCACTTTAGTGTCAGGATGATGTTTTGTCAAATCTTTTCCATAACCTCGAAAACCAGGAGGTAACTCCATAGTATCTATTTCAATCTTTTCATAACTTACGCTCGGCATAGTTTGACCCTCATTTGGCCAAGATGTTATAGTTCTGTTTAGCCAGTTTTCATCGTCACGCTCAGGAAAGTCTTCTCGCGAGTGTGCGCCACGGCTCTCGGTTCTCAAAAGTGCTCCTAAAGCGACAGTGAGGGCTATTTTCAACATTTTTTGTGTTCTGTACGCATTTACTAAAGCCGGATTTGCTGCTCGGGATTTTGAACGGAACACTTCTATATTTTTACTTCTTTTATACAACTCTTCAAGCTCATCCACTGCTTCTTGTAAATCTTTGCCATTTCTGAAGATGCCCACTTTATCCATCATGATCTCTTCCATGCGACGGCGCAGCACATAAGCATCTTCACCATGTTTATTTGTCAGGAGTGTTTCTAGTTTATCTTTTTCTTTTTTTAATGCTATCTCTATTTTTGATGAATGGATATGGATAGAGCTGTCATATGAATCACAAAAATCACTTATATACTCAGCAACCAACATTCCTGAAACAACGGTTTCACTCACTGAATTTCCGCCAAGTCTGTTGAAACCGTGCAAATCCCAGCATGCTGCTTCTCCACATGAGTAAAGCCCTTTTAATGTTTGAGATTCTCCTGTATATTTGGTACGGATTCCACCCATAGAATAGTGCTGAGTCGGGCGAACCGGTATCCAATCAACCGCGGGGTCAATCCCCAAAAAGTTTTCACAAATCTCTTTAACTTCGCGAAGGTTTTTTTCAATATGAGCACGACCGAGGATGGTAATATCGAGCCAAAGATGATCTCCATAACGGGACTTTACACCCTTGCCTTTTCTTATATGTTCCGTCATTCTTCTGCTTACAACATCTCGAGAGGCTAATTCTTTTTTGTCAGGCTCATAATCAGGCATAAATCTGTATCCATCTTTGTCTAAAAGCAATCCGCCATCACCGCGGCAACCCTCAGTTGTTAAAATACCAACCGGAACTATAGCTGTAGGGTGAAACTGAATTGCTTCCATATTTCCCAAAGTTGCGATTCCAGTTTCAAGTGCAAGCGCCTGCCCTGTGCCCTGACAGATAATAGCATTTGTTGAAACACTGTAAATCCTTCCATATCCTCCGGTTGCAATCGTTGTAGCTTTTGAAATATAAGCTACCAACTCTCCCGTCATGAGGTTTCTGGCAACTGCTCCATAACATCGCCCTTCATCGGTAATAAGCGACATAGCTTCAAGTCTTTCATGAATCTCCACCTTATCCTGATGCGCTTTGTTGTCCATCGCATACAGCATGCTGTGTCCTGTTCCATCAGAGGTATAGCAGGTTCTCCATTTCTTTGTACCGCCAAAATCTCTGGCAGTTATAAGACCATGAGCTTCATCTTTTTCAGTAATTGTTACTTTTTGCGCATTTATAATCGCCGTTCTTGATCCTTTTTTTACCCTGCTCCAAGGAACTCCCCATGCAGCTAATTCCCGTATTGCTTTTGGAGCTGTATGAACAAACATCCTTGCAACTTTTTGGTCAGCGCCCCAGTCACTCCCCTTTATGGTGTCGGAAAAATGAACATCTTCGTTGTCACCCTCACCCATTTTTGAGTTTGCCAAAGATGCCTGCATTCCACCTTGAGCAGCCGCTGAATGTGAGCGTTTTGGTGGAACAAGTGTCAAGATTACAGCAGCATGCCCTCTTTGCTTCACTCCCGTTGCAACTCTTAAACCTGCAAGACCGCCGCCGATGATGAGAACATCCGTATAAATTATTTTCATTTATGCTCTCCAATTTTTATAGTTTCTGATTTGTATCTGACACCATCACTGAAATCATGTGTCACCCCTATGTATGTGTATTTTGCCAAGGAGGATAAGCCGATTACAATATATGCGACTATCATGGCTTTCATTAAAAATTTAAATCTGCCACGGGATACTTCAGTATTTTTACCCTCCATAAATCCCCACTTAAGAGCCAATCTATAAAGTCCTATAAAAGCATGTGAGATTACTGAGAGCAAAAGCATAAAATAAAGCGGCCCCATAAACTCGTCAACCACTCTGCTAGAGCTTGCAAACGGACCGATGTTCGATGGCTGGCTCATCATAATATATAAGTGAACAGAGCCAATAAAAAACATCATAAATCCCGTTATAACTTGAATCGCCCACAAAGAACTATCTTCATGTTTCATTCTCATTGTATGTTTTGTAATGGTTTTATACTGCTTGTAACTCGCCGGGAATTTCCTCATGGCAATGCCGGCGTGAACTATAAATATAACAAAAATAGCTGCAGCTAAAAAAGAGATGATTCCAGGATATCTCTCTCCAAAAAAGTAATATCCCTCAAACATCAGAGTGACTTTATACATCATCTCATTTGAGATAAGGATAGACGCTTCAAATAAAATATGACCCATGATAAACAGGGCTAGAACAAGCCCCGTTGCACTCTGAAGAAAATCTAATATAGCTGGCATCTTATCTATTTTTTTTCTCATTTATTCTCCAAAATTTCTTTTATTATAACATTTTATTATTACAACTAAATTATAAATTACTAAAAAATTGTTGCTAATCCAAACAAAAATCCAAGGGAGCCATACAATATCAATTTATTAAAATAAGGTCCCGCGAAGGAGTAGAACATATCTTCAAGCTCCTTTGGATGCATGTCTTGAATCTCTTTTGTTATGACCTTTTTAAAATCAATTGCTCCCATTAAATCCAGAATTTTTTTATCTATACTGTCAAATGCAGAATCAACTACAATCTCTAACATGTGATCTTTGAGTTTAAGGTCTAAAATAGCGTTTATATTTTCAATAAACTCCTTAAAGAATGGAACCAGTACAACTCGAAGTTGCTCTTTATCTTCTAAAATTTCTTTTAAAAAT
>CALCGG010000233.1 GCA_937900945.1 uncultured Sulfurimonas sp.
ATCTTGATTTTGGATGAGCCTACCAATGATTTGGATATTCCGACTATAAACATTTTAGAAGAACAGCTGACGAATTTTCCAGGTGCCGTCATCATCGTAAGTCATGACAGATATTTTGTCGATAAAATAGCAAAAAAACTTTTCATTTTTAAAGCAGACAAACACATAGAAGAGTCTTATCAGCAGTATTCTGAGTATTTGGAGTTTGAGAAAGAGTTAAAAGAACTTGATGAGATGGAAGCAACTGCTCAGATAACTAAACCAAAAGTAGTACAAAAAGAGAAAGAAAAAAGTTTAAAACTCACTTTTAAAGAAAAAATTGCGCTTGAAAAACTGCCACTCGAAGTGGAAGAGTTGGAAGTTCAAATAGAAAAGATGAATACATGTCTAACCAATCCAAAGTGCTACGAAGATATCGGCATCCAAAAACTTGCAAAAGAACTGGCAGATTTAGAAACTCTTTATGAGCAAAAAGTTGAAGAGCTTTTCGAGCTTCAGGAGAAAGAAGAAGAGATAAATTCTCTTCTCTAACTCCTTGTAGTGATTTTATGCTCTTTTATTTTTTTAATCATATCAGTTAAAAGTGCTATCTTTTTCTCTTCATCTGCAATTGAACTTACTGCATGGAGATTAAATATCGGCATCTTTTTATCCAAATAACCTGTGTTAAACTTTCCGCTGATAAAATCAGCATCTCTGACGATTTCTCTATGAAGAGGGATATTTGTAGTAATCCCTTCTATATGCATAGAATATTTAAAGAAATCTTTGGAAAAAATATTTATGAAAGTATAAAATCTATCAGACTTCAAAAAGCTTCAAATCTGCTTCTGACAAACAAATACTCTACCATAACAGAAATCGCAAACTTATTAAGATTTTAGAACAATCGCAAAAGGCAAAAACTTCAAACATGGATATTCAACAACAACCTTACTCACTACAAACAAATAGCACTTTTTCATGACAATCCAACCATAACTCCACTCGAAGAATGTCAATATGTAGCCTGTGTTGTAACTAAAGAAAAGGTAACCGACAATGAAAGATTGCCAAAGTTTAAAATTTCTGATGGAGTTTATGCAAGGTTTGATGTAAATGGGAAAAGAGGAGATTTACTGAAATTTATTCACTGGGTATATCATGAATGGTTACCAAAAAGTGAGTATGAAACTACAACAAAACCATCCTATGCGGTTTACCATAAGAATAATTATCTCTCAGATGATAATGAATTTGAAATAAGTTTCTATCTGTCCATTAAATTTTAGGTCTACGAATATCAAGAGGTCTATTTGCCTCTAATGAGGCAAACTTTAGTGCCTTAGCGGCTAGCGTAGCAAAATGGGCTTTGCTCATTTTGCGTTTATATTAGTGGTTTGCGTCTTTTAGTGTGTCTGCAATTAAAAATGCAAGTTCTAGTGCCTGATCAGCATTTAATCTTGGGTCGCAGTGCGTATGGTAACGTGAAGATAAATCCTCTTCAGTAACTACAAATGAACCGCCTATACACTCAGTAACATTTTTACCAGTCATCTCTAAGTGGACTCCACCAGCAAATGTTCCCTCAGCTTTATGAACTTGGAAAAATTGTTTCATCTCTTTTAAAACGGCATCAACTGGGCGAGTTTTATAGTTATTAGATGATTTTATAGTATTTCCATGCATCGGATCACAACTCCATACAACTTTCATACCCTCTTTTTCAACAGCGCGAATAAGCTTTGGCATACCATCACCAACTTTATCGGCACCCATTCTTACTATGATGTTTAAACGACCTGCTTCATTCTCTGGGTTTAATCTGTTCACAAGTCTTACTAAGTCATCCGGGTCCATTGAAGGTCCGGCTTTAATACCGATAGGATTGTTAATACCACGCATGTATTCAACATGAGCATCATCAAGACCACGGGTTCTGTCTCCTATCCAAAGCATGTGAGCAGAGGTGTCATACCACTCACCTGTCAGGGAATCTTTTCTTGTAAATGCTTCTTCATAAGGAAGTAAAAGCGCCTCATGTGAAGTATAAAAATCCGTTTCTCTTAGTGTTCTGTATGTTTTAGACGTGATTCCGCATGCTTCCATAAACTTTAAAGATTTATCAATCTCTTCAGCTAAATCTTCAAACTTTTGGCTGATTTCACCTTTGTGTGCAAAATCCAAAGTCCATTTATGAACTTGGTGTAAATCAGCTAAACCGCCAGATGCAAAAGCGCGAAGCAAGTTCAGTGTTGCAGCCGATTGATTATATGCTTTTATCATCCTCTGTGGATCTGGTGTACGAGATTCTTTAGTAAATTCCGAACCATTTATAATATCTCCACGGTAAGAGTCAAGGGTAATACCATCAAAAGTTTCCGTATCAGATGAACGGGGTTTTGCAAACTGACCGCCAAGACGACCGACTTTCACAACAGGAAGTCCTCCTGCATAAGTCATAACAACTGACATTTGAAGTATTGCTTTAAATGTATCACGAATGTTTATCGCATGAAATTCACTAAAACTTTCAGCGCAGTCCCCACCTTGAAGTAAAAATGCTTTACCTTCTGAAACATTTGCAAGTTGCTCTTTTAAAGAACGGGCTTCACCAGCAAAAACAAGTGGCGGATAGTTTTTCAACTCTGCTAAAACTTTATTTAATTCATCTTGGTTTGGATAAGTCGGCTGTTGTAAAATTGGTTTTTCTCTCCAACTTGTTGGACTCCAAATACTCATAATAGAACCTTTAGTTAATATATTTTTTGGGATTTTACCTTAAAATAGTTAAAATAGTTCTGACTCCCTTGAAATAACACCTAAATATTTGTAATTAATTTGTAACAATCCAGCTGCCAGATAGCATAAAAGATTTTTTTATGCTTAAGATTGTATAATAACGAAATTTTTCATTATGGATACTATATTTATGAATAAAGATGATCTTAAATCTATAGCAAAACAAATGTTTGATAATTTAATCGATCAAATTGACATGCAAGAAGATCCAACAAAAGAACAACTTGTACATTACTTAAAGGATGCAGTTGATGTTATATCGGGAATAAACGGTGATAACATCGACTCCATCAACCATGCAAAATTACTATTTACGAATTCTTACAAAAAAATTGCTGATGATGGTTTAGCATCATATAAAAATACAAACAATAAATTTGAAGAATTATCACAAAAACATGAACAAGTTATCAATGAATGCTTTAATCCACAAATTAATTTAAATTTAATGACAGAAAAGTTTAATGAAATTCAAGCTCATATGGCAGATGAAGTTAAAAAAGCAAATTCCGTTATAGCCTCATTAACCAGGCAGGTAAAAGTCTTGGAAGACACCTCAAATCTGGATTCATTAACAAAAGTTTTCAATAGAAGAGCACTAGACACCTATCTTGAAACAATCTGTTCAAAAGATGAAGTGCCTTACTCATTACATCTTTTCATCTTGGATTTGGATGATTTTAAAAATATAAATGACACTTATGGACATATAGCCGGTGATAAGATTTTAATTTTCATTGCAAATACACTAAGCAAAACACTTAGAGACGGAGATAAAATTTTCAGATATGGCGGGGAAGAGTTTGTCATAATACTCAACCGTATTGATGATCAACACTGTATAAAAATCGCCTCTAGACTTTTAAAATTGGTGAGTGGAAACAATCTTATTTATAGAGGTGAAAACATCAATATAACTACGAGCATCGGGAGCACAACATTAGCACCCCACGATACACCGAATAGTTTATTAGAAAGAGCGGACAGAGCTTTATATCGAGCAAAACAAAATGGGAAAAATCAAATGCAATCGGAAATAAAAAATGGAATTTAATTATTTTGACTTAGTGGCGACAATCATAATCTTATTTTTAGGATTAAAAGGGATTATAAATGGATTTTTTAAAGAACTTTTTGGTCTTATCGGAATCATTGGCGGTATTTTTGTAGCATCTAGAGTTGGAGATCAAGTAGGGCAATACCTAAGTGATATAATATTCAAATTTGAAAACAGCTCAGCTATAAGTTTTACGGGTTTTTTGGTTACACTGGCTGTGTTTTGGCTGTTTATGGTTATTCTTGGTTTTGCATTTAAAAAGTTAAGTTCTATGAGTGGACTTGGTCCTGTTGATAAACTTTTAGGTTTTATTTTTGGTGCCAGTAAATTCTTTTTTATTGCTGCAGTCATTGCACATGCAGCCTATAATATAAAAGCTGTAAAAGCTACTATTGATTCAAATATGAATGCCAACAGCATCCTATTCCCTATTTTAGTTCAAACCGGCGGCTTTATTATGAAACTGGATCCGGTTACTATTGCTGAAGATATCAATGCTACCGTTATCAATACAACTAAGATGATAGAAAGCAATATAAGTAAATCAACTGTTGATTTGGCAAAAGATGTAAAAGAACAGATACAAAACAGTATGCCGCAAGAGACTGAGGATACTGAATGAATGTAACAACTGATTTCAATGAAAGAACTGTTGAATATGAGCAGCTTTTAAATGACTTCAAGGCAATACTAAAAAAGAATGCTCTTAAGTTTACAATTCAAAGAGAAGTCATCTTAGAAACTCTTTATAATTCAGATGAACATTTAACACCGGAGTCACTTCACCATCTTATACAGGAAAAATTTCCAGATTTAAAAACTGGAATTGCGACGGTATACAGAACTCTTTCACTACTGGAAGAATCAAATATGGTCACATCTTTATCGTTTGGAACACAAGGTAAAAAATATGAACTTGGTGCGAAAAATCATCATGATCATATGATTTGCACAGAATGTGGAACGATAACAGAATTTGTTGATGAACAGATAGAAGTAAGGCAACATGCCATTGCCAATGAGCTTGGCTTTAAAATGTCTGACCACTCCATGCAGATTTACGGCACATGTAAGACTTGCCAAAATAAACAACTCCAATAAATTTTCTTACAAAATACAAAAACTCTAAAAAAGGAAAATCAATTGATTTTTGACAACAAATTTATACAACAAAGAATTGAAAAAGCAAAACTACTAAAAGCTGAAGGGATTAATCCGTATGCGAATGACTCCAAAAGAAACACGACAATTGAAAAATATTTAAATGTAAACTCTGATGTTGTAAATAAAGAAAATAAAAGAGATGAACATCGTCATTACACAATAAGCGGTCGTATAAAATTACTTAGAATAATGGGTAAAGCAAGCTTTTTACAACTAGAAGATGAGAGTGGAACTGTTCAGGTATATGTGGCTAGAGACCATCTTCCTGAAGATTTTTACAACAATATCTTTAAAAAATATATAGAAGTCGGCGATATTATCGAAGTAAGCGGTTACCCTTTTGTAACTGGGCAGGGAGAACTCTCACTCCACGCTTCAGAGTTTAAACTTCTAACAAAAGCGATAGCTCCTCTACCTGAAAAATTTCACGGCATTACGGATAAAGAGACCAGATACAGAAAAAGATATCTGGACCTTATTATGAATGCTGAAGTTCGTAAAACATTTAAAATCCGTTCAAAAGTCATCTCCTTAACCAGACGCTTTTTTGAAGACAAAGGTTTTTTAGAAGTTGAAACTCCTATGATGCACCCAATAGCCGGTGGAGCAAATGCTAAGCCATTTGTTACGCACCATAATGCTCTTGGTATTGATAGATTTCTTAGAATTGCTCCTGAGCTTTACTTAAAAAGACTTATTGTTGGTGGATTTGAAGCTGTTTTTGAGATAAATAGAAATTTTAGGAATGAGGGTATGGACGCTACCCACAATCCTGAGTTCACATCTATTGAATTTTACTGGGCTTATAAAACATACAAAGATTTAATCAAAATTACTAAAGAATATTTTGAGTATCTTTTCGAGCATTTAAATCTACCTACTTTACTTCCTTATGGCGAACTCGAAGTTAACTTTGATAATTTCACTGAGATTCCACTTATAGAGTCACTGAGCAGTATTGGCGGAGTTCCTTCGGAGATAGTGAATGACAAAGACAAAATAATAGCATTTTTAAATTCTAAAAATATTACTGTAAAACCTGGAATGAATTTAGGTCAACTCCAAGGTGAACTTTTTGATGAATTTGTTGAAGAGAAACTGATAGATCCGACTTTCATAACAGAATATCCGGTAGAAATTTCTCCACTGGCAAGAAGAAGTGATGTTAATCCAGATATTACCGAAAGATTTGAGCTGTTTATAGCAGGTCGTGAGATTGCCAATGCCTTTAGCGAGTTAAACGATCCTGTGGATCAGTTAGGCCGTTTTGAAGGTCAAATGTCCGCTAAAGACAGCGGAGATGATGAAGCGCACGAGATGGATGAAGATTTCGTAGAAGCATTAAGTTATGGTATGGCACCGACAGCCGGTCAGGGGATAGGAATCGATAGACTGGTTATGCTTTTAACAAATGAGCACAGCATTAGAGATGTGCTTTTGTTTCCAGCCATGAGACCACTCTCTAACGATGAAAACAACGCGCAAGGGGAAGAAGCCTAAAA
>CALCGG010000234.1 GCA_937900945.1 uncultured Sulfurimonas sp.
TTGGTTTTGATGGAAGCCCGAGTTTTTAAAACTAACATATTAATTATGTTATACTTATACCAAATGCAACTAACCAAGTATACTCTAAACGAGCATATTGCATTAGAGTGCAAGGCGAAAGTACGCAGGAGCTACTAGTAGCTTCAAGTGGTTTCAACGAAGCAATATGATGCAATATGCTCGCCCGAAGGGTAAAAGATAAGCTATCATCTAGCTTCGTTAAATCTTTTTGGATTAACCAGTTAGTCCTGCAAAGATTTGCCTTGTAGCTAATAGCTTATCTTTTATTTAGAGCATACAGGGTTAGCTGCATTTGGTATTATCATTATTTTTAAAACGAAAAGGGTTTTACATGGCAGCAGAGCATTCATTTGATATAACAGCAAAGATAAGCACACAGAGCTTTAAAGACGCTATCAATTTGGTAGGCAAAGAGGTTGATAACCGTTATGACTTCAAGGGAACCAAGTATGAAGTCAGCTATAAAGAAAAAGAAAAACTTTTAGTGCTTGTGGCATCGAGTGATAATAAACTTGACGCACTCAAAGATATCGTTGTGGCAAAACTTTTAAAGCAGGGCTTGACATCTAAGGTTTTAGAAGAGCTCAAAGTTGAAGATGCAAGTGGCTCAACGAGAAAGCAGACATATAAAATAGTTGATTATATTGAAGCAAAAGAAGCTAAAAAAATAACGGCAGAAATAAAAAATCTCAAACTCAAAGTGACTGCTCAAATAGAAGGTGATGCTATCCGTGTGAAGGGTAAAAACTTGGATGATTTGCAAAAAGTTATAGCTACTATCCGCGGCATGGAATGGGAAGCTCCCCTAGTCTTTGAAAATATGAGATAAAAGGATATGCATATGTCTAAGATGAGTATAGCCGATGCAGCCGAATATTTCGGTGTATCTAAAGAGGCTATTCATAACAGAATACGAAGAGGTTCTTTAGATACGCTTATAGAAGATGGTGTTAAGCAGGTTGTTATAGATCCAGCTAACAAAAATGTTATTAAGCCGCAAATGAGAAAAACTGCCCCACCGCAAGATGATAGATATTACAAACTTCTCGAAGAGCAAAATGTAAAGCTTCAGGAAAAAGTTGAAAAGCTTGAAAATGAAACAAGAAGTCTGCGGGAACAAAAAGAGCAGATGCTTATAGAAGAAAGACTCAAGATTGAACAGATTTACAAAGATAAAGATGAGCAATTAAAAAATATTCTAAATGCCATCACCTCTAACTTTATGTTAAACCCTCCTGTTGAAGAAAAGCTGGAAGAATTGGATCATGTTGAAGCGGAGATAGAAGAGAGCCCTATTGAAACTAAGCAAAGTAAATTAATTTCTTTGAAAAAGTATCTCAAAGACAGCGGACTTTCGAAATCCAAAAGAGATAAGGTTCAAAATCGATTTGAAAAGATAGCAAAAAAAGACAAGAGAATTATTGTACTTGATAAAAAACTGTATATTGATTTAGCTAGGTACGACTACAAGGACTTATTATAGTACTCATGCACCTCAACTCTGTTTCTTCCATTCTCTTTCGCTGAATAGAGTTGTTTGTCAGCCATCGCAATATATTGCTCAGCAAAACTCTGCTTATAGCTATGTTGTGGATGTATCTCAATCATGCCAATGCTAACGGTAGCCTTTAGCAGATGTGAATCAAATTTTAAAGTATAGTTCTCAAAGTTTTTACGAATAGCTTCTAAAACCTCAAACCCTTTTTTACTATTGATAACAGGAAGAAGAATTACAAATTCCTCTCCGCCGTATCTTATGATAATGTCAGAGTTACGAATATTTTCTTTTACAACATTAACAAAAGATTCCAGCATCTTATCGCCGGCAACATGACCATAGGTATCATTAATATTTTTGAAAAAGTCTAAATCACACATGGCTAAAATAAAAGGATTATTTGTAGCTAAGGAGAGTTCATACTGACTTTCAAAAACATTGTTCAATCCATTTCTGTTAAGTGCCCCTGTTAAGGTGTCCTTCGTAACTCTTTTGTTCATAAGAACATTGTCAATCAAAGCCAGTTCAGTTCCAATACTCAGGGAGATAAATTCACATTTTTCAAGATAAGTTATAAGCACATGATATTCATCTGTCTTTAAATGAGAAAAGATTTTTTTAGCTAACAAATGTAGGTTTATATGCAGATGATCTATTATCTTATATTTTGAATTGTTTTGAATAAGAACCTTGCCATCATTTACTAGCCATGAACCAAATGCACATAAGTTTGAATTTAGCTGTGGAAAATTATCTGTTCTCTCTTCTTGTATACACTTTGCTAGCTCATTTAGCCATAAAAGGTGTGACTCATAATGAGTAATAATATTTTTTTCAATTAAATCTGCGATGGAACTAAGTCTTAAGCTATTTACAGAAAGAAGATTTTCTATGTAACTTAATAAGTAAAGTTTTGCAACGCGATTGTTTATTTTATTGAATAAAGATACAAAGTCAATAATATTTGTATCAATGCTGTGATTTGCCATTTTTGAGATTAAAATATGTTTAAGACCATATATCTCATTTGTGACTAGAGCGTAAGGAATATCTAGAGATATTTTAAACTCTGCAAGTTCTTCAAAAAGGTTTATTAAATCTTTCTCTACAAAAGAAATGTTCAGAATATCTATTATTTTTTTGTATTGATTAACCATGATCTCTGCTCTATCATCATCATCATAGCCAACTACGCAAGATGTAAATTTATCTATGAAGTGATCTAAAACATCACTTTTATCATTTAAAAACTCAGAAAAATCATATTGTGTTTCACCGTTTGTCATAAATCACTCTCTTTTAATGTTAACCCTTTTAGGTTGCTAATAGGGTAAGAATAAGAGATACCGTCCCCGTTTCCAATTATGTCAAGTTTATGCATAACATTCCGTATGATTTGATTCACTTTTTTGGTCGGCACAATTAACATGAGGTTGACATCAGTGGCTTGACTCTCAAGACGATTATAAAAATTATCCATCTCATCAAGACCCATGCCATGCGCTTCCATGATAGTCACTCCTGTCGCACCAGAGTCTTTTGCTGCTAAAAGGGCTTCCTCTTTTTTTGCCCGTGGAACTATGATGTGAACAGCGGAAAAAGGCATTTTATATGTTTTTTGCTTAGTTGTACCTTGGACCCTTACGGTTGAGAGTTCCATATCGTTCACGTCGCCAAGTGCAAAGCGGATTTCATCTAAGTGAATCTCTTCTAGTTCATGTTGACCCTTTACACCAACTTCTTCTGTGATAACACCATAGAGCATAACTGTAATCATTGGAAACAAAGATGCAAAAGCAATAAGTCCAAAACCATCAATGAGCGGGTCACGACCGGGAATATTTGTTGCAAGCCCAAGACCGATTGCCGCAACCAGAGGAACAGTCACTGTTGAGGTAGTAACACCTCCGCTATCATAAGCGATGGGTATAATGTACTTAGGAGCCATAAAAGTAAGAAAAATCACAAGCATATAACCAGTCATGATATAGTAAACTATTTCACCGCCGACAACTATGCGGTAAGAGCCGATGGCTATACCTATAGCCACGCCAAGGGCAACAAATAGGCGAAGTGCAAAGTCGTTTATCTTGCCATCACTTATCTCTTTTGCTTTTCTGGCAATGGCCGTGAGTGAAGGCTCCGCCATGGTTGTAGAAAAACCAATCAAAAAACCAAATGAGTATATAACAAGATTGCTGTCATATTTGGTAAGCTCCATCGCCATAGTTTCACCAACTGAGAAAAGACCCATCTCCAAACCAACTATAAAAGCATAAAGACCGAGTATTACAAGCCCGAAGCCTATGATAACTTCTTTGAGGTTATCGATATGTTTCTTCAGTACAAGATATTGAAAAAACAGTATTACAGCTAAGATAGGAAGAACATCCCCTATAACTCCGGCAAGCCCTTTCAAGATGTCAACTAAAGCAAAACTAAGCTTTACCGTTTCTATTGCTTCAATGCTCTGAGGAACTATAACTGCACTCACTTCTACAAACTGATATACAAAGATGCCGTAAAACTGCACAAATATCATGGGGGTCAGTGAGGCAAAAGCGATGAGTCCAAAGCCATCCAAGACAGGGTTCCTTCCCTTAATGGTTGAGGCTAAACCGATTCCTAAAGCAGCTACCAGAGGAACGGTGACAGTTGAAGTAGTAACACCTCCTAAGTCATAAGCAAGAGCGACTATCTCTTTTGGAGCAAAAGCGGTAGTCGCTACAACCATAACATAACCTGAGATAATATAGTAATGAATCGGATGACCTTTTATGATTCTCCAAACACCTATGATTATGGCAAAACCAACAGAAAATGCGACAACTATTCTAAGTACCGTAGCATCAATACGGCCGCTACTAATGCTGGCCGCCTTATCGGCGATAACAATAAGTGCAGGTTCAGCGACGGTTGTGCCAAAGCCTATCATAAAGGCAAAAAGCATTATCCAGCCGGTTGAACCTTTATGCGCAAAATCACTAGCTAAACCCTCTCCTACGGGAAAAATCCCAACCTCAAGACCCAAAAGAAAAACAGCCAAACCTACACCAACTATTGCCAAACCGATAGATGTGCTGAGCCAGTTGTCAGGAACAGTTTGAATAACTATTAACTGGAAAAACATTATCACCAAGATAATAGGAAGTAAGTCTCTAAATGATTCTCTCAATAACTTTAGAAACGAAGCGATACTTAGCATTATATACCCTCATTTTTGTACTTTGGAGATTATATCTTTTAATACTAAAAAGTAATTTAATGCTAAAATTAAGATGATTATAGATAGAATTTCATCTCTTCAAAATGGACAGTTGGGAGAGTGGCCGAATCTACTACCTTGGAAAGGTAGCGTAGGGCAACCTACCGAGGGTTCGAATCCCTCACTGTCCACCATTTCTTGATGAACGCCCTAACATAGCTATTTTCACAACAACTAAAAACTTACTGTGTCAACTTGTGACGCTATCTTTCTAAAAAACCAGCTCTTTTACATTCCTTTGAAGGGTATATCTTGCATAATTTTCTAGAGTCATTCAGCTATTAGGAATTTTCTATAATCAGAGCTATTATATTTAATTTTATATTTTAAGTTAAATTTATATACCAAATGGTGTATAATGATGAAAAAGGATAAGTTATGACTAAAGTACAAACAAGTTTAAGACTAGATGCTGATAAATTATCTGAAGCAAAAGAGATACTAAAAAGTTTAGGTCTTAATTTTACAGATGCAGTTAATATATTTACAAATATGGTAGTTGCAAATAAAGGGTTACCTTTTGATGTCAAACTTCCTACAAAAGAGTTTAAAAAGTCTATAGATGAACTTGAAAACAAAAAAGGTAAAAGTTTTAAAGATGTAGATGAACTTTTCAAAGATTTAGATAATTAATGTATTCAATATTTAGAACTTCATCTTTTAAAAAACAATATAAAAAATTATCTTCTTATAGATAGAGAATTAGTTAAAGAAGTTATTTTCTTATTAGCACAAAATGAAAAGCTTGATGAAAAATATAAAGACCATAAACTTACTGGAAATCACAACTCACTTTTTAAATAGTATTGAGTAGACAGCTTTTTGCTTTCCTTCACTGTCTACCACTATAAAACTAAACTTAAATATCAACAACTATTTGAGTGTTTGCATGATTATACGCATTTTTGAAGCAAACATAAATAATCAAAATGGGACTCTTACGGCTGTTGAAAAAGTTCTTTATTTCCCTTTTAACCAAGTAAAAAGAAAATTTGTAAATCATTTGTTAAAGTTATTTTTTACCCTGTCGATTTAGTTTGAGTCAAGGCAAGGATGCTGAGATAAAATTAAACTCAAGGGCGTAAGGCTCTTACCCAAAAAGGATTTATTATGGGATTTAGAATAAACACAAACATTGCTGCGATGAACTCGCACAGAAATGCTATGGCAACGAATGCTGGACTTGATAAAAGTCTTAACTCTTTAAGTTCAGGTCTTCGTATTAACACGGCGGCTGATGATGCTTCAGGTATGACGATTGCAGATAGTCTTCGTTCACAGGCTAAAGGTCTGGGTCAAGCTATAAACAATGCAAACGATGGTGTTGCTGTTGTTCAAACGGCAGATGGTGCTCTTGATGAATACATCAACATCATTAACACTGTAAGAACCAAAGCAATTCAAGCAGCTTCTGATGGTCAAAACTCTGACTCTCGTGCAGCTATCCAAGCGGATATTGACCGTCTTTTAGAAGCGGCAAACGGTATTGCAAACACTACTCAGTTTAATGGTCAAAAACTTCTTGACGGTACTTTTACTAACAAAGCGTTCCATATAGGTGCTTATGCCGGTGAGACTGTAAGTCTTTCAGTAGGTAATGTTCAGACAAATTCTGTTGGTAGTGTAACTAGTATGACTGGAGCAGCAACTCGTGATGCTTTCGTAAACGCTACTGACCTCTCTGAGAGTTCTACGGGCTATAGTTTAGCTGCAGAAGCACTAA
>CALCGG010000235.1 GCA_937900945.1 uncultured Sulfurimonas sp.
TGTTTTATAATAATTTTGCGATTATACCATTTCATACTTTAAAGCTTTTTTTGTAAATTCTGCCGAGCAAAAAAACATAGCAACAAAGATAGGATTTATTTTTACATAATCGTCTTCTATTTTTTCAAAAACTTTAAAATTGAATCCTGTCCCGTCTTTGTGATTTTGCGGAGTCACTGTAAACTCTACCGGTGCGAGCGCTTTTACCATATTTACTATAGCTTTTCTTTTTTTATCGCTTTTGCTGGTGAGAATGTTGAAATCTGGATTTTCTGAACTTTTATGAGATAATAAAATCTCTTCTAAAAGTGTTACTTTATCTTGAAAAACAACTTTATTCCATTTAATGATAGTATTTTCGGATGCTATCTGGCGCCCCGCGAACATTAACGGGTTTGGTTTTTTTGCCTTCATGGCTTCTATAAGAGCCAGTAAATAATTTACCCCGCCAACAGCCTCAGCACTTTTTGTCATAAATAAGTGGATTAAAGCCTTTGTATCTTCATTTTGTTTGTTAAAATTACACATGTCTTGCCTTTAGGTGATTATTGCCAAAGGGCAATATATAAACAAAATTATACCCATTTTTAATACTTCTTATAATCTTAAAGCAAATAACAAGTCAGGCTCGCTTAAGCTAACTCAAATAACAAAACTATTATTATATCAAAACTAAAAGAGGACAAAAATTGTCTTGTTTAAAAATAAGGTTATTAATTAAGACCCTAATAAAAGGTAAAAAAATATGCAAGTTTATTTAGACAACAATGCTACAACGATGTGTGATCCGCAAGTTGTAGAAGTTATGACGCCATTTTTTAGTGAACTTTATGGAAATCCAAGTTCACTTCATAAGTTTGGTACGGCGTCACATCCGGCACTTAGAAATGCTATAAATCAGGTTTATACTGCTTTAAATGCATCAGATAACGATGATGTGGTTTTTACATCATGTGCGACAGAATCAAATAATTGGGTTTTAAAATCAGTTTTTACAGACCTGATAGTAAACGGCGATAAAAATCATATCGTTACAAGTGAAGTTGAACATCCGTCTATTCTTACTACATGTAAGTTTTTAGAAGAAGAGGGTGTAAAAGTCACCTATCTTCCAGTAAACGATCAAGGTGTTGTTGAAGCACATACTGTAAGAAGTTTCATCACTGAAAAGACAGCTTTAGTTTCTATCATGTGGGCTTCAAATGAGACAGGTATGCTTTTCCCTATTAAAGAGATTGGAGAAATCTGTAAAGAAAAAGGAGTTCTTTTTCACTCAGATGCGGTTCAGGCTGTTGGAAAGATTCCTGTTGATCTACAAGATATTCATGTTGATTTTCTTTCAATGTCTGCACATAAATTTCATGGTCCTAAAGGGGTTGGTGCTTTATATATCAGAAACTCTCAAAAGCTTACGCCGCTTCTTCATGGCGGAGAGCAGATGGGTCACCGCCGTTCAGGTACACTTAATGTTCCGTACATCGTAGGAATGGGTAAAGCTATTGAGTTGGCAACAACGAACATAGAAGAAACAATGGCTTCAATTAGAGCTAAAAGAGATCGACTTGAAGATGCACTTTTAGAGCTGAGCGATACGTTTGTTGTCGGTAATCGTGAAAACCGTACGCCAAACACTATCTTGATATCTATTAGAGGTGTTGAGGGTGAAGGTATGCTTTGGGACTTAAATAATGGTCAAATCGGAGCATCAACAGGTTCTGCATGTGCGAGTGAAGATCTTGAAGCAAATACCGTTATGTTAGCGATAGGCGCTGATAACGAACTGGCTCACACCGGAATCCGTTTAAGTTTAAGCCGTTTTACAACAGACGCAGAGATAGATTATACAATTTCACATTTTAAAAATGCAGTTGCAAGACTAAGAGCTATTTCAAGCTCATTTGCAATTGTTCAACCAACCAAGGGCGGCGAAGCGCAAGCTTGCGAAATGCACTAAAAAATTATAAATATTGAATAAAATAAAGGAAAAATATTATGGCAAAAGCTGATATGTTAGGAGCATCTTTATGGGATGCTTATTCGAATAAAGTTACAACTCTTATGAACAACCCTCAACACCAAGGAGAAATTTCAGAAGAAGAAGCAGCGGGACATGGCAACAAGCTGATTGTTGCTGACTTTGGGGCTGAATCTTGTGGAGATGCGGTTCGTTTATATTGGGAAATTGACCCAAAAAACGACACAATCGTAAACTCAAAATTTAAAAGCTTTGGATGTGGTACGGCGATAGCATCTTCTGATGTTATGACAGAACTTTGTATTGGTAAGACGGTTCAAGAGGCTGTAAAAATTACAAATATCGATGTTGAGTTGGCTCTTCGTGATACTCCGGATGTTCCAGCCGTTCCGCCTCAAAAAATGCACTGTTCGGTTATGGCTTATGATGTTATCAAAAAAGCGGCCGGACTTTACATGGGTGTTGACTCTGCGAGTTTTGAAGAGGAAATCATCGTTTGCGAGTGCGCCCGTGTTAGTTTAGGCACACTTCAAGAAGTTATCAAGTTAAATGACTTGAAAACAATTGAGCAGATAACAGACTACACAAAAGCCGGTGGTTTTTGTAAATCTTGTATCAAGCCGGGCGGGCATGAAGCTAGAGAATACTACCTTGTAGATATTTTAGCAGATACTCGTCGTGAAATGGATGAAGATAAGATGAAAGCTGCGGCTGATGCCGGTTCTGCCGGAGATTTTGAAAATATGACTTTGGTGCAACAAATCAAAGCAGTTGATGCAATCGTAGATGAAAATGTACGTCAGTTTCTTATTATGGACGGCGGAAATATGGAAGTTATCGACATTAAAAAAAGCGATGAATATATAGATATTTATATCCGTTACTTGGGTGCTTGTAATGGATGTGCATCATCTTCAACGGGTACACTTTATGCGATAGAAGCAACTCTTAAAGAGAAACTTTCAAGTAAAATCCGCGTTCTTCCGATTTAATCAGCTCTCAGCAAAATTTACATGTCAAGTAGTCCTTGGCATGTACCTTCCATTAATTTTCTCTTCTTTAACCAGCTCTGTTATCCTAATTTGACAATCGATATATATTTTGATATATTTCGGTATAAAAATAAAACAGACAGGTAAATAATGGACAACACTCTTGAAGGCCGCTTTTGGATTAGTAAATCAGAACACAGTTTTTTAGGCAAAGGTCGTATTGAACTTTTACTCTTCATAGAAGAAACGGGTTCTATTACCAAAGCTGCAAAAATGATGAAGATGAGTTATAAAGCGGCTTGGGATACAGTCGATATCATGAACAACCTCTCGGAGTATCCCTTAGTCAAGCGTATAAAAGGAGGCAAAGGTGGTGGCGGGACAGAGCTTACCCCTTATGCTAAAGAACTGATAGCTACATACAAAGTCTTACAAGAAGAACATCATAATTTTTTAAATAATCTCTCAAAACGTTTGCAGGAGAATAATGGACATTTTCGCCTTTTAGAGAGTATGAATGTCCGTATAAGTGCCAGAAATCAGTTAAAAGTTAAAGTAGTAGAGATTCGAAAAGGTGCTGTTGAGAGTGAGATTTTCTTGCGACATCACGATGAAGAGATTTTCATGGCAATAATTACTAATGATTCATTGGAAACCCTTGATTTGGAAGTCGGTACAGAAGTTTATGCCCTGTTTAAAGCAAATGCAGTAGAAATTGCTACAGACATAGAGCAAAAAAGAAGTGAACAAAACCGTTTTGTTGGAAAGATAAATCGAATAAGCCGTGGTAATTTTGATGCAGAGGTTGTAGTGGAATTAAATGGAGCAAGTACAATTTGTTCTACCATGCCCATTGACACGCTCAATGAATTAAATCTACAAAACGGCATGGAAGTTGTTGCATTTTATAAGCCTAGCAGTATTATTATCGGTATTTGGTAGAATGAAAAAATTAATTATAATACTACTAATCGCAAGTTCCGCGCTTGTAGCCGGGAAAATTAACATCGCCGTTGCGGCAAATGTCAGTTATGCAATGGATGAACTAAAAGCAGAGTTTAAAAAGTCCAATCCGGATACGGATGTTCGAGTCACGTTTGGAGGGAGCGGAAAGCTCACTGCGCAGATAGCAAGCGGTGCACCTTTTGGGATTTTTATGTCGGCAGATATGGATTTTCCAAATGCTCTTTATGAGCAAAAAGCTGCTGTTACAAAGCCGGTTGTTTACGCACAGGGAACACTTGCATATCTGAGCGTCAAGCCGATAGATTTCTCAAAAGGAATTTTAGTTATTGCAGACAAATCAATCAAGAAAATTGCTGTTGCAAATCCAAAAACAGCACCTTATGGAAAAGCAGCTGTAAAGGCTATGCAAAACGGCAAGGTGTATGAGAGCGTAAGAGATAAATTTGTTTTTGCAGAATCAATCTCTCAAGTTGTAACCTATGCAGTGACTGCCGCAGATATAGGGTTTGTCGCAAAATCATCGTTTTACAGTCCAACTATGACAAAGTACAAAGAGGGTGTAAACTGGGCAAGCGTGGATACAAAATTGTATGCACCTATACAGCAGGGGATTGTACTTTTAAAATACGGTGCAAACAACAGCGAATATAGAGCTTTTTATGATTTTATTTTGAGTCAGAAAGCAAAGATAATCTTAAAAAAATATGGATATTTGTAGCAATAACATTACACTATTATTCGCACGTCAAACACTTCTTGACATGTATAACATCTTTTATCTGTAAATATTGGGTAAGATTCGCAACATGAATCAAACACTATACTCAAGTATTGCAGATGCTCTTGTCGATGAAGGTTACATAGTAATTCCGCATGCCATGATTAGTACCTTTTCCCAAAACCTTTTAAATCATGCAAAAAAATCTAAAAATTACAAGCGTGCCGGCATCTCAGCCAGAAAAAAAATAAATCCAAACAGAAGAAGAGACAAAATACTTTGGTTAAACCATGATAATGGTATTCAAAGTGAATTTCTAAACTTCGCAGAGGGATTGAAAGATTATCTTAATAGAGAACTTTTTACCTGCATCACATACTTTGAGAGCCATTTTGCCTTGTATGAAAATGGTGATTTTTATGAAACTCATTATGATGCTTTTAAAAATTCGGTAAACCGTATCGTTACTGTCGTTTATTATCTCAATGAAGAGTGGGATGAAAAATCCGGCGGTGAACTTGTCATGTATGATGATGATAATAATTTTATAAAAAAAGTGATTCCACATGCAAACACTTTGGTTGTGTTTTTAAGCGATAAGTTTCCGCATGAAGTTTTACCGACTAAGAGAAAAAGATACTCCATAGCCGGGTGGTTTAGGGTTGATAAAATTTAATCTATTTTTTACCGTTCACCATAGTAGAAATTAAACCTTTTTCATCTTTTACCTCCGCGATAATCACGCCTGCTATGTGAATCGGTACAAAAATGAGGATGAAATTATATACTGTTTCGTGAATCTCTTTTATCTCTTCCATGAGACTTTTGCTGATACTCAGTTGCTCATAAAAATGTATAATCAATCCACTTACTGCCATGAAAAGAAGAGTTGCATAAAGCAGATAGTACAAGGATTGAACACCTTTTTTATGAAGGCTTAAAGAGCCAAATTTTTCTTTTACCGAGCCATCTTTAAAAAACAGATAGATTCTAAAAAGCACTAAAGCGCTTAGCGCATAACCTAAAATAATATGCCATTCCCACATCCCGGCACGGATAGCTTTTGCCAAGATCTTTGCTTGGGCTGTTGTGATTTCTACTCCCATCTGAGAAAGCTGCGTCATTAAAATCTCTGAGTTTGCTCTCCAGCTTAAAAAAGTTTTTCTTAAAAACACAGTGCCCAAAAGTCCCAAAACCACAAAAGCATTGAACCAATGCCAGAGTCTGAATTTAAGTGTATATTTCATGCTGTCAACTCCTTCATAAAAATAATGTGTTATTATACATCATAAATTATATTTAGAAGAGTAATAGATAATCATATGAAAGAGCATTTGAAGCAGATATGCTTAGGACTCGAACATGTAGCAATTGGAGATATCTTGTGAGTGGACTTAATGATTTAAAAAGACTGTGTGAAGATTTGACAATTCTTTATATCGAAGACGATGTTACGATACGAACTTCTATGGATGCCTATTTAATCAAACTGTTTCAAAAAGTTTTGGTTGCATACGATGGGATGGAAGGACTGGAGCTGTATAAAACCAATAAAGTAGATCTGATCATAACAGACCTCTCTATGCCTCGTATGAATGGTTTAGACATGCTAAAAGAGATAAAGAAGATTAATGAAAATCAAGCTGTACTGATAACTTCTGCACATAGTGAATCTGAGTATATGTTTGGAGCTATCAGGCTGGGAGTAGATGGTTACATCATCAAACCGTTTGACTATCCCCAGTTAAATACCGAGTTATTTAAAATAACAAATAAACTAAATAAATTTAAAGAAAATGAACAATATAAACTGCATTTACAAGATATGGTTTCTGTTAAAACATTAGAAATAACTAAGCTGATGATGTTTGAAAGTAATAACTACGAACAAACACTTGTTTCTATGGTAGAGATGATAGAAGAGAGAGATACTTACACGGCAGGGCATAGTAAGAGGGTGGCTGAGTACAGCAAAAAAATAGCTCAGCAGATGGGCTATAGCGAGCAAGAATGCACAAAACTCTATCAAGCGGGAATCTTGCATGACATAGGTAAAGTAGCAACACCAGATACAGTCCTTTTAAATCCTAAAACTTTAAATGCTATAGAATACAAACTGATTCAGGAGCATGTCGTAGTGAGCTACAATCTTCTTAAAAATATACCAATGTTCAAGGACTTGGCAGATATTGTAAGGTCTCATCATGAAAGATGTGATGGCAAAGGGTATCCGCGAGGTTTAAGCGGTGAGGAAATTGAACCGCTGTCAAGAATCATGATGGTCGCTGATGCCTTTGATGCTATGACAACAAATAGGATTTATAAACCAAGAAAAACTGTTTCTGAAGCTTTGTCTGAACTAGTGTCTTTAAAGTTGCAACAATTTCATCCGGAAGTAGTAGACAGTGCCGTTATAGCACTGCGTGATATCAAAATAGATGAGAATATCTCTCAGACTCCTAAAACTAAGCTGGAAGAGGAGCGGTTCGCATATTTTTATAAAGACACCATTGGTAATATTTATAATCAAAACTATTTAGAACTTATATTGAGTAAGAATAGCTATGAACCAGAGTATAAATATATGAAGCTCTTTACTGTTCACAGTTTCTCCCAATACAATAAAAAATATGGTTGGAAAGAAGGTGATATATTTTTACATTCTTTTGCTCAAAGCTTGGTGGACTACTTCAAAGGTGCTTTAGTTTTTAGAGTTTTCGGAGATGATTTTGTTGTCATGTGCAAAGAGACGATAATTGTGGAAAATTTAAAACCTACATTGGACGCACTTATAAAAAACACAGGTATCAAATATAAGATAAAAAGTATAGATTTGTCAGACGTTGAAATCAATTATATTTCACAAATAGAGAATGCTTAATTGAAATATACAGAAATAGACGATATCCACATCCCGGAGCTGGAGATATATCACAGTCTCAGAGACAACGCTTTTGATAAAGAGAACAGTTTTATCGCTGATAGCCCGAAAGTGGCAAACATGCTTTTAAAAACCTCCATGGAGATTAAAAGTATTTTGGCGACCAAAGAGTATTATGATGAATTTGAAGATTTAATTTCCCAAAAAAAGATTCCCAAACTTTTCCTTACAGATAAAAAAGAGATGCAAAAAATTGTCGGGCATAAGATACATCATAATGTGATGATGCATGGCATACGCCCGGATGAAACACCTCTGGATGGGCTTGATGACAACATCATAATGGTAGATATTATCTCTTCGAGCGAAAATATCGGCTCCATCGCCAGAAGTGCCGCAGCTCTTGGAATAAACTCTTTTGTTGTTCCAAAACAGGCACCGCACCCTTATGGCAGACGAGCTCTCAGGGTTTCCATGGGGCATACATGTATGCTGAAAATCCATATTTATGATGATATTTTTTCTACTTTAAAAGAACTTCAAGCTAATGGATACAGGATATTCGGCGCTGAGATAACTGAAAATTCTACCCCGCTTCTTCAGGTAAAAATCCCTAAAAAGTGGGTATTGCTTATGGGGAATGAAGGTAAAGGGCTTTCGAAAGAGATTCTTGATGCATGTGATGAGATAGTTCATATAGAGATGCAAGCAGGTGTGAAAAGTTTCAATGTGGGAGTCGCTGCTTCCATTCTCATGTATCAGTTTAAAAGTAGAGCTTAATTTTCATAGATGTTAAAAAAATCTTGTAAGTTAATTAAAGTTATAATTATCAAAATCATTAAGTAGGACACTATGGAAAATGTATATTTAGGAAGACAGCCGATCTTTGATGATAAGGGGCAACTTTTTGCTTATGAAATTTTATACAGAGATAAAGATAAGCAAAGCAAAATGATAAATGATCGTTTTACAAGTGCTTCTGTCATAAGCAGCATATTAAACAAATTTGGTACCCGTTCACTTTTGGGAGATCGAATGGCATTTGTTAAAATTGATGAAAAATTTTTAATGAACGACATAATTTTTCTGGCGCCAAAAGAATTTTTTATTTTCTCTTTAATTGAGAGTATTGAGATAAATGAGAAAATACTAGAGAGGATGCATCAACTTTTTACAAAGGGATATAAGCTTTGCATCAATGATACGGTTCTAACTCAAGAAACATTCATGAAGTATTCACCTATTTTAAAAGAGTTATCTTTTTTTAAAGTAA
>CALCGG010000236.1 GCA_937900945.1 uncultured Sulfurimonas sp.
ACACGGACAAATGGCTCATCTTTATAAAACTCTTCTAAAACTTCCACTGCATCAAAATCTCCATCTACTTGAAGATAAACAGATGAAATCATTCCTCGGGTTAACGGAACCAGATAAGGAACAAAAGCGACCTCATCAAAAGGTATATTCAGCTTTTGTGCTATCTCTGGTGCATGTCTGTGCATGAGAGGATTATAAGCAAAAAGATTATCATTCACATTTACAAAATGGGTGACGTCACTCAGTTTTTTACCGGCTCCGCTCACACCGGTTTTTGCATCTATAATCACAGGAGTATGCTTAATTCTTTTAGACATAAAAGGAAATATTCCTAAAATCGCAGAAGTTGGAAAACATCCAGGATTTGCTACTAGAGAAGCAGTTCTTATCTCATCACGGAAAAGTTCAGGAAGACCATAGACAACATTTTGTAAATTTTCAGCATCCGTATGAGGGCAATAAAATTCTTCATAAACATCTTGCGTAAGTCTATAATCCGCAGAAAAATCAACGACTTTAACACCAAGAGCCATAAGAGGTTTCACATAAGCCATTGCAGTTTGATGCGGCACTGCCAGAAAAACAAGTTCGCAACTATCTGCAATATCTTCCACATCAGCTTTTACAACCTCACAATCATAAACTTTAGCTAAAGATGGATGCAATTCATTTAAACTCGTACCGCCCTCAGAATTTGAAACATAATTAAGATTAAATCTTGGATGATTTATCAACATCTTTATAAGCTCTAGACCTGTATATCCGCTTGCGCCGATTATGCCAACATTAATTGCACTCAAAGACAATCTCCTGATATTTTACTTCTAAGATTTCGAACTCTCTTTCACCATTAGGCAGCTTCGCTTTAAAATCATCGCCCTCTTCTCTTCCTAAAAGCTGCTTAGCCAAAGGCGAAGCAAATGAGATTAACCCAATATCCGGATTGCTCTCACAACCGCCTACAATAACATAGGTAATCTCTTCATCCGTATCCAAATCCATCAAAACTACAGTTGAACCAAAACTGATTTTTGCATGTTCCAGCTCGCTAGGGTCAACAATCTGAGCATTTCCAATAATCTCAGCAAGATCAGCTAAACGACCATCAATATGTCTTTGCTGCTCTTTTGCCGCATGGTATTCTGAATTTTCTTTCAAGTCACCATGTTCCAAAGCCTCTTCGATAGCCTTCACAACACCGGGTCTTTTAACCTCTTTTAAGTCTTTTACTTCCGCTTGGAGTTTGTTGTATCCAAACAGCGTCATAGGTTCAACTCTTTTCATATTATTCTCTTTTTATTTTTTAATTGTTGCGATTATATCTAAACTTTTTTTAAAGCCGACAAGTCAAACTTTATCTCTTCATTTTCACATAAGATGGAGATTATACATCCATTTTTACTTATAGACTTTGGCATGTGAATCTTTTCTAAAAGCAAAATATTCTCTTTTGTATATGGATCGTACGCTATGAGAGTTTCATCTTGAATCGTAAAAATTCTGCCTCCGCCACAACCGTCACCTATAATACCCTCACATGTCAAGGTAGTATCAAAACCAGGAATCATCCAAGCAATCCTCTTTTGCATCTTTGAGAAACTCTTTGTACTCAGTCCCATTTTTATCTATCGTTTTATATTCTTCATAAATGTACTCTTTAAATATCTTTTCATCAATACATGTACACAGCGTTTTATTGTTGTCTTGTTCATTCCCCAAGGGCACTTCTTTCAGGGCGCATGAAGAAATCATTTCCAGTTTTTGAGTTTCATTCCAGCCGAAATAACTTTTATAGTATGGGTATAGAGTCCATATTGCAAAACCTATGGTTAAAACGATGTTGGTGATATACTCTTTTTTCTTAGTCTCAAAATATTTTTTTATATCATAAGAGATGAGTATTACGAACACTATCTCTAAAGTTATGTTAAACCAGTCACTATCTAAAAAATCAAACAATTTGTTTCCTTATTCTCTTATCTTTTTAACAGCCTCGGCGCACATGGTAAGCCCAAACGAAGCAGTTACAGCCATAAAGCTTCCCTTCTCTTTTACCTGTGCTTCTTCTGAGGAAAAAATCACTTTATATTTTTTCTTAAAACCGCGCTTTCTCAGTTCGTATCTTATTTTTGAACCAAACTTATCTCCGTAAGTTTTCCAGATATCATCTACTTTTATCTGTGTTGTATCCATCCGTTTTGCGCTTCCAAATGAGGAGATAAGTTTTTTATGGCATTTCTGAGCCACTGCCAATTTTGCTTTAGTATCATCTATAGCATCCAACACTAAATCATATGCATCAAAATCAAAATCCCAAACCCACTGTTCATCTATTCGCTTATTGATTATCTTTACATGTGGATAATGCTTTTGCAGGGCTTCGACTTTATTTTCTCCTACATGCAGCTCCGACCACATCTGACGGTTTTGATTTGTCTCATCAAAAGTGTCAAAATCTACAATCGTTATATCACCAACACCACTTCTCACTAAACAGTCAAGACAAAAACTGCCGACACCGCCAACTCCTAAAAGTATGATTTTTGCATTTTCAAGTTTGGCAAAATCATCTTGAACTAAAAGTTTTATACGGTTATATTTCATAACCACTCTTGTAGCAGTTCCATACTTTTGTATGCACTCAAATCAAGCATGATCGGAGTTATGGAGATATGTCCTGCTTCTATGGCTTCATGGTCACTCATGCCGCTGGCTCCATGGCGGGGAGAAAAACTTAAAGGATGTAAGCCTAGCCAATAGTGCTCTTCTCCGCGTGGATTTCTGTGTACATGTGAATCATTTGCATAAAATCTGTAACCGGCGTATGTTACTTTCATTTGTGCTTCACTAATGTCAGGAGGAATGTTTACATTTAAAAATTCTCTGTGAGGCAGAGGAAAAGAACCTTCTCTTATCTTTGTAACTAACTTTTTAATCGTTTCTCTAGCAAGAGAAAAATCTCCCTCAGGATTGCTAAAGTCCATAACTTGAGAAATTGCGATAGAAGGGATATCATGTAAAACACCTTCCATAGCTCCTGCAGCAGTTCCGCTATATGTAATATCTTCGCCCATGTTTGAGCCGCGGTTTATTCCGCTTATGAGTAAATCAGGCTTTTTATCTATAAAAATGGTACTTAATGAAAGATACACACAATCACTTGGAGTCCCGTCATCAAGTTTAAAAAAATCATCATCTACACCAACAAAACGAAGCGGACGTACTAATGTCAGTGAATGTCCACATGCAGATTTCTCATTTGCAGGGGCCACAACCGTAACCTCAACACCATCCAACTCTTTTAAAGCACTTATGAGACAAAGAAGCCCTTTTGCCTCATAGCCATCATCATTTGTAACTAAAATTTTATACTTGTTTTTCATACATGTTTCCAGATGTTTATATTAATATTCAGCGTAGGTCGATTTAAATTTTTTATAGATTGTAAACAATACAATCAAAAGTATTACTAGAAAGATATACCACCAGCTAAAATATCCGGAGTCTACACTTCGTTTATCTTTAAGTTGAAGATTTTCTATACTTTGGATATAGGCCGGTTTTGGAGTTACAGCGATTTCAGCGATTGACTGTTCCTGCTTAGGCTTGGCTTGCATTTGTTTTACTTCATCCTTTTGCATGGATGTGTTCATATCTTCTTTTGTTTGAACTTTTTTATTAACAATTCTCATACTCTGCGATACTTTTTCAACCTCAAACACTGCTTTTGGCAGGCTGACATTTTCTGCTGATTCTTTCGGTAACCGATTCTTAGTCATACTATCATCAATGCCATATATACTTTTATATCTTGTTTTAAGTAAAGCCTTGACTTCTTCATACACTTTAGGATCAGCTATTGGCTCAACTACTAAGATTGTATATTTACCAAGCTGGCGAGCTTGAATAATAAAATTATTTTTTATTGCCAGTTCATTAAGTTTTTTATAAATTTTATCATTTTGTAATCTTTCTAATTCTTTATATGCGTTCTCTTTCATACTAAATGTTGAAAAAATAACCTTCGCCATGTATACTTGATTTTCGTATGGATTCTCCGCTGATTCTGGAATCAATTTACCTGTAGATTCAGCACTTGCCATTAAAAACATCAGCAGTATAATTACAATTTTCATTTTATGCATTCCCTTTCAACACTTGAGATTATATAAAACATTATATAAGTTTAATCATAATAACAATGTAAAAGAACGACAATACTAAAAAAATTTGTATTTTCCCCGATATACATTCAAATAAAGGAGCTTATCATGAACACTTCATACAGTTTGGATGCGTACAGAGCACATGATTTAAATATATCCATGAAAACTTCAAGTGGTGATGTAATTAAAATGGACTTCTCGAATGAACAATCACTTTCTATGAGCCATAATGAAGACCAAAATAGTTCTAACGATTCATTATCATTTTCTTCAATGGCATCTTTTAACTTTTCCATGGACACAAACGGCATTGATGCTCAAGATAAAAAAGAGATAAAAGAGTTTATGAAAATTGCTCAACCTTTTATTGATAATTTTCTAAAAGAGTTAGATGATGGCTCTCAAAAATCTTCTATCAGCAAAGTTGCTAAGCAAGTTGCAGATATATTCAAACCAATGAGTGAAAATTACAATAATAATGGGAGTAGTCGCAGCCATGAACATAGACATAATCACAACAATGAAAACACTCACAATTTAGCTAAAAATTCTATAGTGCACATGTTTGATAATTCTGCAAAAGAGATAAAGAACATGAATAATATATTTGCCGATGCACAAAAACTGTTGGAAAAAACACTGCATGAATTTGATAAAGTCTACAAAGATATTTACGCTTAAATTCTTTTTCACTTCTCTCAATAAACAATAAATTTTGCTATACTTCTCGCATGCAGACAATTGGTAAAATTCTTTTTTATAATGAGGGGGACGGAAAAGGTATCCTCATAACTTCCGGGCGAGAAAAAATAAACTTTAGTATTCAAGAGTGGAATGATTTTGAAACAATGCCATCTCTTGGACTAGAAGTTCATTTTACTTTACAAAACGATGAAGCTTTAGGTATTGCTTCAGTACAACAAATCATCACTCAAGATATCCCAAGCAGTGAAGATACAATCAAGAAAGATACTGAGGATAATTTAAATACTGTTGAAGACAAAGAAATAATTCCCAAAACTCAAAAAAAACAATTATCAGATGATAAAAAAGCGATAACAGACCTTTTAGATAACTCTGAAGAAAACTTAGAATTATTACATGACAAGATTACCCTGACGCTAAACATATCAGACACAATGAATCAATATTTTCAAGTGATACAAAAAAATCTCCTGCTTAGATCAGGATATAAAAAAGTAGAAGGCAGATTAAACTATATTATAGCAAGACGATTTATTTGGACAACATTCAACAATCTAACTGAGATTGATTCAAACATACTCACACCAAGAATCAAATCTATTAGTGATGACCTGAAAATTATAAGTCAAATTTATGATGATTTTATAAAAAAAATAAGATACCCATCCTCTGCTTTTGAAGAAATTTTTCTCTCTTGTCAAACTGAATATAAAATGGTCAAAAAAACAACGGATGAAACTATAGAAAAATTAAATCTTCTTGATAATCAAGAAAAATTAATAGGGCTCCAACGAAAATTAAAAAATGAAGAGATAAATAAAACATCCGGTAAAGATAAAGAAAAGCTAGGGATTTTAATCAACGAATTAAAATCATTAAATGGTGTTTATGTAGATATTGTACATATGATGGCAGAACTTAAAGAAAGGCAGAAACACAATTTAGAACTTTTATATAATTTTGAGAAAGAATACAAAGAAGAGTTTTTTGAAAATTTTTTGAAAGAATCAGAATCATATAAAAAAGATTTACTTGCCATATTGGATGCGCAAGCATATTTGGTTGACAATCAGCTTTGGCAGGAAGCAAAAGTATCAAAATCACTAAAAAAATATTTTAAAGACTCATTAATTAATGGTGAGTTGAATACAAAAACATACCTCAAATACTATCTTAGTACATTAGATTCTGATAAAGCAAATCAAACCACAAAAGAACTATATGAATTTTACGAACATCTTCTTGATGTACAAAAAGATTACATACTGATTGTTACAAATTCAATGCAAGAAGCTATGGAGTACGAAGCAGCTATAAAAAACTCCAGCAAATCCAATAATGTTAAATCCTTCATTGATGAAATAGGTGCAATAAAATGGGCCATGAAAAATTATGTTAAAGTTTTAGTTCTTGAAGATATATTGAAAACAACAACCGCAGAAAATTTTTTAAATGTATACCATAACAACATCCTATCAAAACCAAAGATAATCATAATTGGAGATAAACCAAAGAGCAACTCAAGTGAATATGTTATAAGTAAATTGTTATCCAAAAACATATCACCAAAAGTTATAGCAGCCAATGTTAATGAGATGATAAATGCTTAACTTGACTTTATATCTTACAATAGTGTAAAATACGAACATATTTAAAATGCAATCTACTTATATGACTTCTCGTTATTGATTAGCACTAACTTCTTCTATAAAACAAATCTTGAAAAATTAAGGTAATTACTTTATGAGTGAAAACAATTCACAACCATCTGTTAAACCAACTAAAGCTAAAACAACAAGCAAAACTAACGGTAAATCTCGTACGCATGCACCAGTGGTCGGTGCTACAATCGATGATCTTCGGACTAAAAGCATTGAAGACTTAGTAGCTATCGCAACAGAGTTAAATGTTGAACATCCTAATGAGCTTAAACGACAAGATATAATTTTTGAAATACTAAAGGCTCAAACTGCTCAGGGCGGGTACATACTCTTCAGTGGTATTTTAGAAATCATGCAAGATGGATACGGTTTTATCCGCTCTATTGATAAAAGTTTTAACGAAAGTATAAATGATGCTTATGTATCAAATACTCAAATTAAAAGATTTGCACTCAGAAATGGAGATGTCGTAACAGGTCAAGTCCGTCCTCCAAAAGATCAAGAACGCTACTATGCACTTATAAAGATAGAAGCTGTTAATGGATTGCCTCCTGAAGAGAGTAAAAAAAGACCTCTTTTTGAAAATCTTACTCCACTTTATGCACTAGACCAAATCAAATTAGAGTACAGAGAAAAAGGTCTAACAGGTAGAATGATGGACCTTTTCTGCCCTATTGGTAAAGGTCAGCGTGGACTTATCGTTGCACCTCCTAGAAGTGGTAAAACAGAGCTCTTAAAAGAGATAGCACATGGTATATCTGCTAATCATCCAGAAATCGACTTAATGGTTCTTTTAGTTGATGAAAGACCTGAAGAAGTAACTGACATGGAGAGAAGTGTTAAGGGTGAAGTTTACAGTTCAACCTTTGACATGCCTGCAAAAAACCATGTTAAAGTTGCTGAGATGGTTATAGAAAAAGCAAAAAGAAGAGTTGAACTTGGTAAAGATGTTGTTATCCTTTTAGATTCTATCACGCGTCTTGCCCGTGCTTACAACGCTGTTACACCTTCAAGCGGAAAAGTGCTCTCAGGTGGTGTGGACGCAAACGCACTTCACAAACCTAAAAGATTTTTCGGAGCTGCTAGAAATATTGAAAAAGGCGGAAGTTTAACCATCATAGCAACTGCTCTTGTTGATACTGGAAGCAGAATGGACGAAGTTATCTTTGAAGAATTTAAAGGAACAGGTAACTCAGAAGTTGTTCTTGACAGAAAAATTGCTGATAGAAGAATCTTCCCTGCTATGGACATCCTTAAATCAGGAACAAGAAAAGATGAGCTTCTTATCGGTCCTGAAGTTCTGCAAAAAGTATTTATCCTTCGCCAGATGCTACACAAACAAGACAATGAAGTTGAAGCACTTAAATTTATCTATACAACAATGGGTAAAAATGTTACAAATGAAGAATTTCTTGAAAGTATGAATACGAACGCTTAAACTATGAAAGTCGGGGTATTTGATAGCGGAATTGGTGGACTTACAGTTGTAAAATCGCTATTGCAGCATCAACTTTTTGAAGAGATTATCTACTTTGGCGACACAGCCCGTGTTCCTTATGGTATTAAAGACAAAAACACTATCATCCGCTATGCAATTGAAGCCGTAGAATTTTTCAAAAACTTTGAACTTGACCTCATCATAGTAGCATGCAACACCGTCAGCGCATACGCTCTTGAAGAGATGAGAGAAAGCTCAACATGCCCTGTTATCGGAGTGGTTGAATCAGGCGCTTTGGCAACATCAAATACTCTACATGATAAAATATCAGACATCCTTATTATTGGTACAAAAGCTACAGTCAACTCAAAAGCTTATGAGAGAGAGTTAAATGCACTTGGCTTTGAAAATTTACAAGCAAAAGCAACCGGACTTTTTGTTCCCCTTGTTGAAGAAGAGATTTATAACGGTGCTATAATAGATGCCACTTTACAACACTATTTTCATAATATTAAAACTCCACATGCCATCATTCTGGGCTGCACGCACTTTCCGCTTATTTCTGATGCACTACAAAATTATTTCGGTAAAGATGTCATTTTAATCCATTCCGGTGATGCCATTGTCGAATACTTGGAGAAAATCTTTAAATTTAATATAAGGTACCCGGAACCAAACTTACAATTCTTTGCTTCAGAAAATCCGGAAGCTTTAAGAGTTATCGCTAAAAAGTGGTTGAAACTATAACTTTTATGTAACCATACTGCAATATTTGAAGATTAAACTTCCGATATGAAAAACCAATTACCCAAAAAATGGATAGATAATTTACAAATTCTAGATATCGCTTTTCAACCGATTTTAAGTATGCATACTGGGAAAATATATGGTGTAGAGGCTCTTCTTAGAAACTTTCGAGATATAGGATGTGAATCTATTTTTTCTCTTTTCGACAAAGTTTATCAAGAAGGGATACTTTATTCATTTGATGTTGCTCTAAGAGAAAAAACAGTTGAAAAATTTACAACTATTGATGAATATAAAGATATAAAACTATTTTACAACTTGGACAATCGTCTTTTCGAAATGGATGATTTTAAAAAAGGTAACACAGAAAAAATCTTAAAGAAATATAATCTTAAAAAAGAAAATATCTGCTTTGAAATTTCAGAAAGACATGCAATTTCACAAAACTGCGATATTACTACCTTTCTTAGTCATTATCAAGATGAAAATTTTTCTATTGCTCTTGATGATTTTGGGATGGGCCATTCTGGGTATAAATTACTTTTTGATACTGCTCCTGACATGTTAAAAATTGATAGATTTTTTCTTCAAGATATCGAAAATAACATGAAGAAAAAGATTATGGTTCGAAACATAACACACCTCTGTATTCAACTTGGAATAAAAGTTATAGCTGAAGGGGTTGAAACCAAAGAAGAATTGCTTACATGTAAGAATATAGGCTGTCATTTAGTTCAAGGCTACCTTGTTCAAAGACCTACGCTAAATACCAAAGAGATACTTCAAGAATATCCAAATATCGTCGAACTTCTTGAACATGATAAAAGATCATCAGACACTGATTATAAGATAAATCTTCATCTAAAAAAAGTTGAAGCACTTAATGTAAAAACAAAAATGCATGAGGTAATAGATTATTTTAAAAAAAATAAAGATATCTCGATACTTCCAATTGTTGATTTTAACAATGAACCTTTAGGTATTTTGGATGAAAAGCAGATCAAAGATTTTTTATACTCACCTTATGGTATGTCTTTATTAACAAATGACAGTGCTAGTAAATCAAAACTGAGACATTTACTAAAACCTTGCGGATCAACTGACATAAATAGCGATATTTCAACAATTATAGAGCTATTTTCAAATAATCCAGAATCCTTAGGCATTATCATTACAAACAACTCAAAATATTATGGATTTTTATCAGCAAGAGCCATAATCACAATTATGAATGAAGACAATCTTCTTTTTGCACGAGAGCAGAATCCTTTAACGAAACTTCCCGGGAATACATTGATTGAAAAATATATTGATAAAATTCCTAAAAATAAAAATTTTTATGTACTTTGCTATTATGATTTGGATAATTTCAAAGCATTTAACGATGTATATGGATTCAGAAATGGAGACAGAGTAATACTGCTTTTTGCCCAAATATTAAAAAAATATTTATCCAGCGAATTCTTTGTCGCACATATTGGGGGAGATGATTTTTTTGTAGCCGTGGAAAATAACAATCAAAATCAATCCAAATATATAAAAGAGATTATTGATATTATAAAAATATTTACAGAACAAGTACAATCTTTTTATTCAAAAGAAGATAAAAAAGTAGGCTACATTACAGCAAAAGACAGAGAAAATAACACAAAAAAATTTCCTCTTTTGACGGTAAGCGCTTCCATACTCTCGATACATTCTAATACTAGTAAAAGATCTCCTTCTAATATGAATGATGTTTTATCTATGCAAAAAAAAGTTGCTAAACAGGCTCTTAATAATATTGCAATTAGCACTCTTATCTAAACTTCATATCATTTTTATTATTTGTGTAGAAAGGTATGGATATAATTCGATAAATAAAAATAGGCAAAATGAATGATTGATTTAAAACTATTACAAAAAAACTTTGATGAAGTAAGTGCGAAACTTGTCCGTAAAGGCGTTGATGCAAAGCTTTTAAAAAAACTTAAACTTAAAAATGAAGAGTTAAAACTTGCCAAAATAGATTTTGAAACTCTCCAAGCAGCTCAAAATACGATGAGTAAAGAGTTTGGTATTTACAAGCGTGAAGGCAAAGATGTTAGCGAGCTAAAAGAGAGAGTTGATGAAAATAAACTTCGTATTGTAGATGCACTAGAAATTCAAAGAGTTCGTCAGGAAGAGTTAGAAATTATTGCTATGGCTATACCAAATATTCCTGATGATGATGTTCCAGATGGAGCTGATGAAAATGACAATGTAGAGATAAAAAAAGTTCTAACGCCAAAAGAGTTTAGCTTCACCCCAAAAGAGCACTGGGAATTAGCGGAACAAAACGGCTGGATTGACTTTGAACGTGGCGTAAAACTGGCTACGAGTCGTTTTAGCGTATCTTTTGGCATGGGTGCAAAACTAGAACGTGCGTTGATAAACTTTATGCTAAATTTCAACTCTAAAAGAGGCTTTGAAGAAGTAAGTGTGCCGGCCCTTGTAAATCGCGCAGCACTCGAAGGCACAGGACAGCTTCCAAAGTTTGAAGATGATTTATACAAAATCGACGGCCAAGAACTTTTTTTAATTCCTACAGCCGAAGTCCCTGTTACAAACCTTTACCAAGATGAAATATTATCCGCTGAAGAATTGCCTAAAAAGATGACTGCCTACACATCATGTTTTAGAAAAGAAGCCGGTGCGGCAGGTCGTGATACAAGAGGAATGATAAGACAACACCAGTTTCACAAGGTGGAACTCGTAGCACTTTCAAAACCCGAAGAAAGCGATAAGATTTTTGAGGAAATGGTTACATGTGCATCTGACTTGTTGACTGCACTTGAACTTCCGCACCGTTTAATGACTTTATGTACCGGAGATTTAGGTTTTGGAGCGGCGAAAACTATCGACCTAGAAGTTTGGCTGCCGGGACAAGCAACATACAGAGAAATCTCATCTGTTTCAAACACAAGAGATTTTCAAGCTCGCCGTGCAAAAATCCGTTATAAAGATGGCAAGCAAAACACTCTAGTTCATACGCTAAACGGATCTTCTTTAGCAGTCGGCAGAACTATGGTTGCCATCATGGAAAACTTTCAAAATGAAGACGGAAGCATTGATATTCCAAAGGCTTTACAACCTTATTTAGGCATGTAGTTTTATTATAATAGGCAGATTTTTCATAAAGTAACTGCCTATTTGAAGCTAGTTTTGAGTGCTATTTTATAATGAATCTTAGCTATTTACTTTTTCCCATTTAATCCGTATCTAACGATTGTACCCTTTTCTTATTTTCTTATTTTCCTCTTAATCTCTTTTAATAACTATATATTTGTGCTATAGTGCTTGGTAATTATAATGATAAAACCTATGAAGGAGCAAAAATAGTTTATTCAGCTACAAGATTATTCACTATACTAATACTTCTATTTACCAGTAATATATACGGTAACGTTACTTCCAAAAATGCAAATAATCCTCAACAAAATATAAGTCATATAGAGGATAAGATAAAGAAAAAGCAAGCAATACTTCTTAAAATACAAAAATCTAATACTACACAATATATGTCAGTTTATGATGATTTAGCTGAACTCACTATTGCTAAAAACAAACTGTTGCTGGAGCTAGATCGGGTTGATGACATTGATACAGATAGAACATGTGATTTAGCTTTAAATTACACAGAGATAGAGTTCATCAAAACAAAGTATTATAAAACGCCTTTTCATGATGAAATTGCTAAAACTTTACAAAACATTGCTTCACTCTATGAGCAATGTCATCCTCCTATGACAGAAAAATACCTGCAGTCTATTCTAAAAATAAAAGAACATATCTATCTTGAGGACAGTGCTGAAGTAGCAAGTGCCCATGATGCATTGGGTGACTATTATCGTATCTATATGGCGAATTTCAAGAGAAGCATAAAAGAGTATGATGAGGCAAAAAGAATTAGAGAAAAAATATATGGGATAAATAATCCAAGGATTACAGAAAACTATGAAAGATTGGCATTGAGCCTTTATTATCATGGGGACAAAATGAATAGAGCAGAAAAACTGTTGCTTGATTCTATAACAATACGTAAAAACTCTTTATCAAATAAAAAGTTTCCTCTTTATAATGCATATATGGATTTAGGAATATATTATTCTATGAAAGATGAGTATGATAAAAGTATTATCTATTTACATAAAGCTCTAAAATTATTCCAAGGCAAAATTGATATTAATTATATCGTCATCATAAGTGAACTTTCTCAAGCTTATTTCAATCAAGATGACCTTCATAATGCATTGAAATTTGGAGAAGAAGCATACAATGTCTCAAAAAAGTTTTACGGGAATGATACACATCATCAAGTTTTGGAAAATTATAATCGTTTGACTGAGATCAGGGAAATAATGAATAAGAATAAAGGGAAAGAAAAGTGAACTATATAAAAAACACACCACAGAGATAGCATAATAGATTATAATGAAAATTAATTTTATTTATAATTTGTTAAGTTATAGAGAGTTATAATAAAACAGAGACAGAAAACAAAAAGGGAAGAAATTTTTCATTTATAGGTTATTATGAAAATGGCTTTCCAGAAGTTAAAAAAGACTATTGGAATGGCAAGCTGACAAAAGGACGCTGGTTTAAAAAAAGTGGGGAAATGCATATTTGTAAGAACTTTGATGGAGGTAAATTTCTTGGGCACTGTGTTAAGCAAAAATAACTTAACTCAAATGGAATCAGTGATCCAGAATTGGCAGTCGGCAGGACTATGATCGCTATCATGAAAAACTTTCAAAATGAAGATGGAAGTATTGATATTCCAAAGGCTTTACAACCTTATATTAAATAGCAAGTTTTAATCGTGTGTAAAAAATACATTTACACATTTGTACTAAAAAGCTGATATAATTTCATCCATGGGGCTGACCTGGTTTCGACGGGATTGCGTCGCTTTTAACTGCATGTCGGACTGAGCACTTCCGTTACGCGGCTCACAATTGCTTAAATGCAAACAATACAAATTACCGCCCAGCTTTAGCAGTAGCTTAAGTTTTACCCCTCCGCAAGGAGACGGGCTGCTTCACCTAATGACTCTAGATAGTTAGGATTCGAAGTATAACCCTTATGTAGATATATTTTAGGCTTGTCTCGTACCTAAAAAGAACCCCAGAGGCTCGTCTTGTGTAGCTTTGCAAGTTGTGTGAAGCAAGATTAAACTAAAACGACTTTTCTAAGCATGTAGACGTTAGGAGTAGCGTGGTTTCGGACTGGAGTTCGATTCTCCACAGCTCCACCATTAATACAATCCATAAAATCTCATTCTGAAAGTCTCTTAAAAAAATATGAACAAATAAATATCTAAAATGATAAAATTTTACAAAAAGTGATAAATATGCAAAACAGTTACAAAAGAGTTGATGCGCACCTCTCAAGTCTTGGTTATTGTTCAAGAAGTGAAGCTAAAAAATTTCTAAAGATGTTTAAAGTTTCTATCGATGATGTGAGAGTTTTTGATGTTACTAAAAAAGCTTATCACAACGATATATCAGTAGAAAACGAGCCTCTTGATGCAGAAAGTCTGCTTTTATTGATGAACAAACCAAGCAGTGTGATTTGTTCACATGATGATGCAGGTGTTCTCATTTATTCACTCCTGCCGCAAAGATTTCAAAGAAGAAATCCAAAAATCTCAACTATCGGAAGACTCGATGCCGATACTACTGGTGCGATTTTACTCACAGATGACGGAGCATTAAATCATAAACTAACCAGCCCTAAAAGTGATGTATCCAAGGTGTATGAAGCCACTCTTGCCCAGCCGCTAAAAGGAGATGAAGTGGAAATATTCGCATCGGGGGAGCTTCTCTTACATGGTGAAAAAAAACCGCTTCTTCCTGCAAAAATGGAAGTTTTATCACCTACACATGTAAGGCTTGAGATAAGCGAAGGAAGATACCATCAGGTGAAGCGCATGTTTGGAGCCATGGGAAATAGAGTGACTGCACTTCATAGAGTAAGTTTTGGGGAATTCAGTGTAGAAAATCTTGAGACAGGAGAGTATAAAGTCATAGACTTTACACAAAATGCACAAGAAGGCAAGTATATTACATAATTATCAAATATTTTTCAAATATATCATAGTAACATCGTCATCAAGTTTATAAGAAGACATTTCATTAATGGCTTGTTCTATAATAGATGGTTTCTTCATTAACATTTCCGGCTTATATTTACCTAGTGCTTCCACCCCATGCTCTGTAAGCCCATCGCTATATACCAATAATGAATCCCAATTATCTATCTCTATACTAGAAACAATAGGAAGAGGTGAGAAATTCATCAGCGGATTGTTATTTGATTTAAGTTTAAGAATTTCATTATCTTTTTTTATTAAAAAAGGATACATCCCCCCTGATGAGTAAGTGAACCTTTTAGTATCCGGGCTAATCATAATTATAGTATAGGACAACTGTTCTATCTCTCCTAAAAACATTTTAATAGATGGGGTTAGCTGTTTGATTAACTCATCGATAGTCTCTATCTTATGCACAATTTGATTGAGCATAGATGAAACAGCAAATACCGTTAATGCAGGAGAAGCCCCATGTCCTTGTCCATCCAATATATAGAGAAAAGTAGCACCATTATTTAATTTAAAAATAGAATAAAAATCGCCGCTTAATATATCTGAAGGAGTATATAAAACAGTACAAACTTCTTTGCTTAAATTGTTTACTATACCGGCGTTAAGTTTGTCTAATGCAATTTTTTCTTGTTCAATATTATAAGCCTGTAATTCTTCCACCTGCTTCATTAAAGCTAAATTTTCTGTTATATCATGACGGATTGCAATGTACTCTACAATATTTCCATCTCCATCCAGAATAGGAAAAACTGAAGCATTTACAGTATATTTAGTGCCATCTTTGCGAAGATTAGTTATAACACCTTTCCAAACCTGTTTAGATTTTATAGTTGCCCACATATTTTTATACATAGAAGAAGGGGAATCAGGGTCTCGAACTATATTGTGTGACTTTCCAAGTAATTCCCCTTCTGAATATCCAGATATTTCTATAAACTTTTTATTTGCATAGATGATAATGCCATGGGGATTTGTTTTAGAAACAATATTTGTTTCCTCAACGATTTCATAATATTGCCTCAATAAAGAGAGTTCAGTGTCAGTTGATTTATTCATTTCATTAGTAAGCACAATATTCCTTATTTGGGAACTATTTTAGCATAAAATAATAATTTTATTAAATTTAATTAAT
>CALCGG010000237.1 GCA_937900945.1 uncultured Sulfurimonas sp.
ATAAATTATATTTTTGCTATTATACCAATCAAATAATAATAGGTCGCTTTACAATGAAATATTTAATATTCCTGATTTTTCCATATTTACTTTTATCTGAGACCACTTTTATTACTCCTATGGAATATGCATCCAGACTCTATAAAGATCCAAGAGGAATAGGGTGCCAACTTTGCCATGGCGATAAAGGTGAGGGTAAAATAGTTGCAGAGTACAAGCATAAAAAGATCAAAAAAAGTTTTGGCGGATCTACTATAAATAAACTTCCATATGAAGTTTTTTATAAAGCACTTAACACTAGGACAGACGGAATGCCTAGATACTTTTTAACAGATAGAGAGATAGCGTCACTTTATCTGTTTCTTCATCAAAATGATGAAGTAAAAAAGACAAAAGAAGTAAAAAAAACTAAAAAGGAGAAGCAGGTTGTCAAATGATTTTTTAACTGCTCTAAATCTAGCTTACGAAAAAAGAGATTTGAATGCTTTAGATAAACTGGCAATACCATCGTTTAGGGCTGTAAATAAAAAAAATGATTTTCGCTCAGTTTTGATGCTTTCATGCAATAATATAAAACATCTGATGAAAATAGAATCACTCGAAGCTGATTGTATTATGCTAAATCTTGAAGATGGAGTCAGTAAGCAGGACAAGCCTTTTGCTCTTGTTCTTTGTGCCATATTTTTAATGCAACACAAACAGAGTGATAAAAAACTTGTTGTCAGAGTTAACGCTCTTGACGATGGCGGATATGAAGAGATAGTGTACTTAAATCAGTTTATGCCCGATGCCATTCGTGTACCTAAAATTAAAAATGCAGAAGAAGTGAGAAGTGTTTTAGCGCTTTTAAAAGATGAAACAGAACTGCACCTCTCCATAGAAACTGCATCTGCCTGGCATAATCTATCGTCCTTGGCAGTAAATAAAAAAGTAACTGCATTTTATCTTGGAATACTGGATTTGTTTGCGGATATGAGATTCTCTCAAAGTCTGATACAAAGAGAGAATCCTACAATGCTTTATATGCTTTCACACTTTCTTGTTACATGTAAGTCTCTCCATGTAAAGCCTGTTTCTTTTGTGTATCAGGAGTTTAAAAATCTTGATGAGTTTAGCATGTGGATAGCTTTGGAAAAAAGCATGGGCTATGATGCAAAAGGATGTATCTCTCCAAAGCAGGTAGAGTTAGTAAATAAGATGTTTGTGAACGAAGAAGCACAAATACAAAGAGCCCATGTCATCATCAAACTTTTTGAGATGCACCAAGCTGAAGGAATTACCGGTTTTGTGGATGAAGAATATGGTTTTATTGATGAGCCTATTTACAAAGGCGCCTTAGCTTTCCTTGGGATATAAATCCTTATTGAGAATTGCTATTAAGATACATGTGCCAAGCTCTATTTCAATAGTATAGTGATAAAATCATCCCCTACTGAATTCTAATATAAAGGCTTTTTGTGAAGATAATTCTATCTTTTTTATTACTTGTTACTTTTACGAGTAACGTTATTGCTTTCTCAACGACTAATATTGAGTATCTTTATGGAAATTTTAGCGGTAACAGCGGGTTTGACACTATTGGCGGGAAAAGTACCATTACTTTGGAACATTTCTCTACATATGAGTATGGTGATTTTTTTGGTTTTGTAGATTTTGCAGTTGCTGATGATAGATTTAAAAATCAAGACAAATCAACTGATGTATATTTTGAACTTTCTCCAAGAGTAAGTCTGAGTAAAACTACCAAACAGGATTTATCATTTTTATTTGTCAAAGATATCTTTATTGCCGGACAATACAACAGAGAAATGCATAAATTTGAAGACTATGATGCCTGGCTCTATGGAGTTGGAAGCGATTTAAGTGTCAAAGGATTTGATGTATTTGGACTGAATTTTTACAAAAAAAATCAAAACTTTGGTGAGGATACTTATCAATTGTCTGCCAACTATATCAGTAATAATATTTTAAATTCCAATTTTACTATCGATGGTTTTACAGACTGGACTACACAAGATTTTCTTTCTCAAAATAGACTACTTTACAAGCTTGATTATTCATATCTAAAAAATAATGTACATGTTGGAACTGAGTGGCATTACTATAAAGTTAAAAATACCAATGTCAAATCCAATGTATTACAAGCTATGATAATGGTTAAATGGTAGACATATCAGGTTTTAGTACAATCACACATAAATAATTATATTGGCGCTTAAAGTGTGTTCGGCAAGAACTCTAGTAGGCCAAGTTATAAAAAACATTGTATCGAATCAATGTTTTTTCCTGCGGTCTTGGGTATTTGCTGTAAGCGTATTCTATAGTCTCTTTTGTTGTATCATCAAGTACATAAAATCCGCTTTTCTTTAAAAATCTAAAATCGCTCATGTCTCCGTTTGGATGAAGATAAAACTCTATGACATTGCTTCTGTTTACGTTTAAATCTCTTGGCAGATTAACGCTTGCAACACGGGTTAAAACTTGTTGAGTTATTCTTCTCATAATCTCCTGATTATCTAAAATATACTCTTGTTGCGCAGCTGAGAGTTTTCCAAACGCTTCCCCATAAAGCTCTTTAATATTTTGATTTATACTGCTTGCATTAGAAGTCTTTACTTCATCTTTTTTTGTTTCTTCTTCTGACTTGTCTTCATAGAGCCAAGACATAGGGTCTTTAGATTTTTCTTCTTTTACTTTCTCTTTTATTGGCGTAATATCTTTTTTCTTTTCCTCATGCAGTGGAATAAATTGTTTTTCCAGCGGCAGCGGTTCCTCTTTAGGTTTTGGTTCTGCTTTTGGTTCAACTTTTTCCGGCGGATTGAGTTTTGGTTTTCTGGCAGCTTGTTTTTGCGGCTCATATTTTATAGGCGGCTGTTTCACAAGCTCTTTAAGTTGAGAGCCTTTTGGCATAGGAGGAGCGATGGGAGGCAATGGTTTTATTTCCTCTTTTATGATGCCTGAGTCCTTATGTTTCTTTGGCATCTCTTTGAGTGAAATCTTCATCCTTTTTTCTTCAGGTTCCTCTGTTTTTTTTAAGTCAGGAGTGATAATTCCCAATATCCAAAACAGTAACATTAACAAAAAGTGAATTAATAGTGCCACAGCAAGAGCGAAATGAGATCTGTTCAAATTTTTCCAATTAGCTAAGATTGTGAGATTATACCAAATGTATATTAATAGTACTTTGCTATAATTACAAAAAATCATAAGGTCATTTAATGAGTAGAGATGCATCGATAAAAGCTTTCGAAGAAGCACAAAGTTTGATTCCAGGTGGAGTTAACTCTCCGGTTAGAGCATTTAAAAGTGTCGGAGGAGTTCCTGTTTTTATTACAGAAGGTGAGGGCGCTTATCTCACTGATGTTGATGGAAACAAATATGTTGACTTTGTTCAAAGCTGGGGACCGCTTATCTTTGGTCATAGAGATGAAACTATAGAAAAAGCTGTGATTGAAGCGGTAAAACATGGTTTGAGTTTCGGTGCACCGACTCAGGCTGAAACAGATTTGGCAAAACTTGTTGTTGGATTTTTTGATTCTATCGACAAAGTGAGATTTGTAAGCAGCGGAACTGAAGCTGTTATGAGCGCCATAAGACTTGCCCGTGGATTTACAGGTCGTGATGACATTGTAAAGTTTACCGGCTGTTATCATGGTCACAGTGACTCACTTTTAGTTGAAGCCGGAAGCGGTGCTGCAACTTTTGGAAATCCAAGTTCTCCGGGCGTTCCTGCAGATTTTACAAAGCATACTCTTTTGGCAACTTACAACGACATCCAAAGCGTAAAAAAATGTTTTGCAGATTCTAAAGATATCGCCTGTGTTATTATCGAACCGATAGCTGGAAATATGGGTCTTGTTCCGGCTGATAAAGAGTTCTTGCACGAGTTAAGAAAACTTTGTGATGAAAACGGAACTTTACTTATTTTTGATGAAGTTATGAGCGGTTTTCGTGCAACGCTTCATGGGGCTGAATCTATTACAGGGGTTAAACCAGACATTCTTACTCTTGGAAAAGTTATAGGCGGCGGCATGCCGGTTGGCGCTTTTGGCGCACGTGCAGAAATAATGGCTATGCTCTCACCTGATGGTCCGGTTTATCAGGCAGGAACTTTAAGCGGGAATCCGGTTGCTATGGCGGCAGGACTTGCAGCATTAACAAAACTAAAGCAAAATGCAAGAGTTATCGCAGTTTTAGAAGAGCGTGCTAAGAGACTTGTTGAGGGTATGAGAAAATCAGCCTCATCTTATGGGATTACCATGCAAACAGATGTAAGAGGAAGTATGTTCGGCTTTTTCTTCAATGAAAAACCGGTTAAAAACTTTGCAGATGCGGCTAACTCTGACGCAGAGCTTTTTGCTAAATTTCACTCGGGCATGTTAAATGAAGGTTATTACTTTGCATGCTCACTTTATGAGACAGGTTTTATCTCAACAGCTGTCACAGATGAGATGATTGAAGACACTATTAGAGCTAGTGCCAAAGTATTCAAGGCAATCACAAATGGATGATAAAGAGGAAAAAGCTCCTAGAATAAAACCAATTATAGAAGCTGCAGACAGTCTTTCTTTAGGAATTTCTATGGTTGTTGCAGTTCTTATGGGTGTAGGTATGGGTTATCTGCTTCGTAGATGGACAGACATTGGCTGGCTGTTCTGGGTTGGTGTTGCTGTTGGTATAGCAGCTGCGATTTTAAATGTTTATAAGGCTTATTCAAAACAGTATAAAGAGTATGAAGAGCTGGCAAAACAACCACGATATGCAGTAAAAAAGCAGCTTGAAAAAAATCGCTTAGATGCAGAAGATGATGACATGGATTATGGTGAAAAGAGCTATTAAAATTATTTCTATTACAGAGCTTCTGATTTTAGCTAGTTTCTTTGTATCATTTTCATTTTATATAAATCTTCAAATTGCATTTTTAAGCAGTTTTTTTATCATACTCGGTTCCATGTATGCTTATATGAAAATGGTAGATAAACAAGTTCAAACGCAAGAGTATGAAGAGCAAAGAGATTTGCTCGATACTATAGAAGACCCACATGAGCTTTATGATGATGAACCCATCAACAATGCCCCTGCAGAAGAACTTGATTTAAAAGCAATCGTTAAAGAAGAGAAGAAAAAGATAAAAATAGTAAACTTTAAAGATATGAAAAAAGGTTCAAAAGCGGGTTTTTCACTTTTTAGACTCATCCCTTATCTGTTTTTAGTTTTAGGGTTTATAGCACTTAAGAATAATAATCTTTTAGAAATAGCTGTATATCTGCCCTCACTTCTTGTTGGAATTGTTATCGGATCAATTAGCGGAAGAGAGCTTTTCCAAGCATGATATTGTGTAGTATGAGAAGCTTAAGCCTTTAAAAAATTGT
>CALCGG010000238.1 GCA_937900945.1 uncultured Sulfurimonas sp.
CATATTTTTGCTAAAATTGCACCATGAATTCCTATACAGACAAATTTAACAACTCAATCAAAAATACGCTTTTTACGAAACTTCCAGAAAGTGAACAATTGTTCATAAAAGAAAAAGCCCATAAATTACACTTCACCTTTTCTGAATTAAAACAGATTATAGATATAGCTAGAGACCTTGGCATGTGGAATGAGAAGAGTATAATAGAAATATTTCCAGACCATGAACAAAAAAAAGTAGTCTTTACAAGACTAAGAAAAGCTTATGAAGAGATACGGAACAGACCTAACTCCTATAAAAATTTTGAACTTAAAAACATCCCTCAAGAACAAAAGTACACTTTTAAAACAGTGCCTAAAGATGGTTTTGGGTTAGGTCTTTGTCCGGTTGCCAGCGAGAAAACAAGATGCTGCAATCTTTTAACTCTTGACGCAGTTGAGAGTTGCGGATTTGACTGTTCTTACTGTTCAATTCAGAGTTTTTACAATCAAAACACCATCACTTTTGACAGCGGCTTTGCAGACAAACTTCACAACCTCAACCTAGATCAAAACAAAACCTATCACATTGGAACAGGACAATCATCAGACTCACTCATGTGGGGAAACAGAGAAGGGATTTTGGATGCACTTTTTCTTTTTGCAAAAGAAAATCCAAATGTCATTTTAGAGTTTAAAACAAAATCAGATAACATAAAATACTTTTTGGAAAATGATGTTCCAAAAAATATACTTTGTACATGGTCTCTTAATACGACCACGATTATAGAAAATGAAGAACACCTTGCCGCTTCACTTGAGAAGCGGATAAATGCGGCAAGAAAAGTAGCAGATAAAGGGGTAAAGGTCGGCTTTCATTTTCATCCGATTGTAGAATATGAAAATTATCTTAATGAATATCAAGAGGTTTATAAAAAACTTCTATTACAATTCAAACCGCAAGAAGTTGCACTGGTGAGTTTTGGAACACTAACATTTATAAAACCGGTTATAAAACAACTTCGAGAGCGTGAATTTAGAACTAAAATCACCCAAATCCCACACTCAGATGCAAGCGGAAAAACTTCCTATCCACATGCTACCAAGCTGGAGATGTTTAAACATGCCTATGAAAGTTTTCAGCCATGGCATAAAGATGTATTTTTTTATCTATGCATGGAAGAACATGGGATGTGGGCAGAGACCTTTGGTTATCAATATTCAACAAACAATGATTTTGAGCATGCTATGCTGAGTGCATACTCTGAGAAAGTAGGAATAACTTACTTAATTTAATAATATAGAGTACAATATTATTAAAAAGAAATAGAGGTAACAATGAATTTAGAAATAAAAAACTTTTTTTTACTTATCGTAAGCGTTGTTACCGTTATGTTATTTGTTCTATTTTTTACAGTATATCAGCTAAAAATCAATTCATACAAGTTAAATGATTTGGTCATGGATAGACATGAGATGATTATTTATTCAAATCTTTTAAGACAAAATTCTGATGATTTGAGTAAGTATGCGAGACTGTATGTAGTGACTGCAGATGAAAAGTATAAAGAAATTTATTCTACTATACTAGACATCAAAAATGGAGATAAAAAAAGACCTC
>CALCGG010000239.1 GCA_937900945.1 uncultured Sulfurimonas sp.
AAAATGCAAAGATTGATATAACTACTACTTTTGACAAAAAATCATTAAAGATTAAGGTTCAAGATAATGCAGGCGGAATAGACGAAAGTGTCATAAATGAACTTGGCAAACCTTATGTTTCCACAAAAAGTAAAAATGGTACAGGACTTGGTCTGTACATGTCAAAGATGATTTTAGAAAAGCATTTTGACGGAACTATTGGTTGGGAAAATTGTGATGGCGGAAGTTGTTTTACAATTAACTTACCACTTTTGTAGTGGAATATTTGTTGCTTAGTTATACCAAATTCAGTTTACTGCAAAGGTTTTTGCATGCCAACAATGCACAGTGATGTTATTTCTCTTTTAGACTTTGTACAAATAGACAGGTTTTATGTCAGTTGTCACTTTAAATGCAGTATTAAAAACAAGACAGTTATTTCAACTGTCCCATTTGAACCTTATCAAGGCAAGATAATAATCACATGGCAAGAGATGCTTTTTCACCCCATAGAGTCCTATAACAGGTACTATCATACCCCTATAACTATATATGGCAATGATTGTCATGAAACTATAGTCTTGAAAGCTTTTGAAAATGTTTCTAAGCATTTTAAATGGAATTCTGAATATAAAAAATATATACATAATTAAAAGGTTTTAAATTGAAAAAAGAGTTAATCGAAGTTTCCGGAGCTACACTGTATTTCTATAAGTATGAACTGGATGGTTTGACTTACTACGAGTTTGATGCGACTGAATGCTCCCCGCCGGAACCAATGCTCAATGCTATACATGGCTTAAGCATGATAAAAAATGAAAATGAAAGATTGGTAGGCATTTTTTTTCATGAACCGTTTCCTCTGTATCAAAAAATACCATCTTTTTTTGTGCATGAATCCACTGAACTCGAAAGTGGGGATTTTAAGGTAGTTTTTAAGCGTTTAGCATAAGTGCTTACTCTCTGTTAGCTTATTTTGATTAAAATAACTTTTTTAATCAAAAGGCTGACTTTATGAAACAACTTCTATCTTTTCTTCGTTCCATCAAAACAATGGTAGTATTGATGCTTATTTTTGCAGTAGCAATCGGTTATGCTACATTTGTTGAAAATGACTATGGGACTATGACCGCTAAGGCAGATATATACAATGCCAGATGGTTTGAGGTCTTACTTGGACTTTTAGCTTTAAATCTTGCACTAAACATATATAACTACAAAATGTATACCCTCAAAAAAGCTCCTATATTTATTTTCCACATGGCATTCTTGGTAATACTTTTAGGTGCCGCAATTACACGTTATGTGGGCTTTGAAGGTACTATGCATATCCGTGAAGGTGATAAAGCTTCTACTATGCTCAGTTCAGAGACATATCTTAGTGTTGAAGCCCTCAGTGGTGATAAAAAAGTATCAAATTCGGAAACTGTTTATCTTTCTAAAAAGTCTAAAAATACTCTTTCATCTTCTTTAAATCTTGATGGAAAGAGTGTACATGTTGAGATAATCGAGTACATTCCTGATGTAATTGAAGAAAATGTTGCCGACAAAAGCGGGAATCCTGTTCTTAACATGATGGTTACAGGTGGAGGACAAGGAAAGCCTATCGCTCTTAAGCAAGGTGAGTATTATGAAGATGACAATGTTGTCTTAGATTTTGGTTCTTTAAAGACATTTGATAAGCCGGTTATCTCTTTATATGTAGAAAATGACGCCTTATTTATGAAGCATGACATGAACTTGACCTATCTTAAAATGGATGACGGTTCAAAAGGTGAACTTGATTCAAATGAGAAAGAGCCATTTACTACAAGAACACTTTTTACAGCAGGAACGTCAAACTTTGTGCTTCGTACATTCCTTCCGCATGCAGTCACAAAATTGGTTTCAAACCCAGAAGCCAGAGCTAAAAGTGCAGGTTACGATGCACTTCGTTTTAAAATCAGTGTAGATGATAAATCAAAAGAGATGCTGGTATTTGGAAGAGCCGGTGTCTTGGCAAAAGGTTCACGCACTTTGGTCAACGGTGTCAACGTAAATATTTCTTACGGTTCAAAAAAGATTCCAATACCGTTTGAGCTAGAACTCAAAGATTTTCAATTAGACAGATATCCAGGCTCCATGTCTCCTGCTTCTTATGCAAGTGAAGTTGTTCTGATAGATAAAGAGGAAAATCTCAACATGCCGTACAGGATTTATATGAATAATATTTTAAATCACCGTGGATATAAATTTTTCCAATCTTCATATGATCAGGATGAAAAGGGAACTATTCTCTCTGTTAACAATGATCCGGGAACTATTCCATCATATATAGGCTATTTTCTTTTAGCAGTCGGGATGTTTTGGTCACTGTTTTCTAAAAAACATAGATTTGCAACACTTGCAGCAAAAGCGAAAAAAGCAAGCGAGCAAAAAATATTACCAATGTTAATAGCAACCGGATTACTTTTTAGTTTCACACCATCGTTCGCAAGTGATTTAAATCCGGCTATAAAGACAATACTTGCATTTGACAAAAGTCATGCAGAGAAATTTGGAGAATTAATCGTTCAAGACAGTAGCGGAAGAATGAAACCTCTAGACACTCTAGCAACTGAAGTAGTAGCAAAAATTCACAGAGGCTCAGAGATAAGTATAGGAGATGATAAGCTTACACCGGATCAAGTTATGCTTGGCATGATGGTTCGTCCCGATGTTTACAAAAACATAAAAATTATCCGTACAAAAGACAAAAGTATCAATGAACTGATAGGTACAGATAAAGATACCAAACATGTTTCTTTTGCCCAATTTTTTCAAGATCCTGCAAACATGAGAGGCTATAAGCTGTCGGATGCAGCTGAAGAAGCTTCAAGAAAAGCACCAAAAGATAGAAGTATTTTTGATAAAGAAGTGCTAAAAGTGGATGAAAGAGTAAATGTATCCTACATGGTATTCACAGGTTCACTTATGAAAATTTGGCCTAAAGCAAATGATGAAAACAATAAGTGGCTTGCAACAATTGACGCACTTCAAACTTTTACACCTGAAAATGGTGAAAAACTAAGACTTATTGCGGTTGATTATTTTACTGCTGTTGATGATTCCATATCCAGCGGTGATTGGAGTAAAGCAGATGCAGCATTAGAAAAAATCGTAGAGTATCAAAAGTTTTACGGTGCAGAAGTTTATCCTGATGAAAATAGAATCCTTGCTGAAGTTTTTTACAACAAAGCACATATATTTGAGACTATCTACCCGATATATTTGTTGCTTGGATTTATCCTTTTAATTCTTAGTTTTGTAAAGATTTTAAAACCAAAATTTAACATAGCAGTTTTTTCAAAAACAACATTGATGCTTCTTGTTGTGCTGTTTATTGCTCATACAGTCGGGTTGGGTATTAGATGGTATATCTCGGGTCACGCTCCATGGTCAAATGGTTATGAGTCCATGATTTATATCGGTTGGGCAACGGTTTTGGCTGGATTTATCTTCTCAAAACGCTCAAGCATTACTATGGCGTCAACCGGTATTTTAACAGGGCTGATTTTATTTGTAGCGCACTTAAACTGGATGGATCCTCAGGTTACAAATCTTGTTCCTGTTCTTAACTCTTATTGGTTAAGTATACATGTTTCTATGATTACAGCTAGTTACGGCTTTTTAGGTTTGAGTGCATTACTAGGCTTTATTGCGATTTTGCTGTTCATACTTAAAACATCAAGCAATGAAAAACATATTGGACTTTCTATAAAAGAGCTAAATGCCATCAATGAGATGAGTTTAATGGTTGGTTTAGTGCTTTTAACTGTAGGAAACTTTCTAGGCGGTGTATGGGCAAATGAGAGCTGGGGAAGATACTGGGGCTGGGATCCAAAAGAGACATGGGCACTTGTGACTATTTTAGTTTACGCAGTTGTTTTACACCTCAGATTTATCAAATCGATTTACAATGAGTTCAACTATAGTGTGATTTCACTCTTAGCTTTTACATCAGTGCTTATGACCTATTTCGGAGTAAATTATTATCTTGCCGGTATGCACTCATATGCCAAAGGTGATCCTGTTCCTGTTCCAGATTTTGTGCCTATCACTTATCTTATTGTTTTTGTAGTTATCGCTTTAGCTTATAGAAACAGAAAGATAGTTTAAGGCCCGACTTCATGGAATTTAGTGGCTTTAGTAAAGAAACAATTCCTTTTCTAAAAGCTATTAGAGAAAATAACAACAAAGAATGGTTTGCAAATCACAAAGCTGAGTATGAAAACCTTATCTTAAATCCATCCCGTCTCTTCGTTACAGAGATGGGAGAACACCTTCAAGCTTTAGAACCTACCATAAATGCAGAACCTAAAATAAACAAATCACTCTTTAGAATTTACAGAGATACAAGAAGAATGGGTTCAAACAAAGAGCCAATCAAAAGCCGCATAGGCATAATCTTCTGGCAGGGAAACAGTAAAAGGCTTCAAAGCTCCTCTTTTTATCTCCATTTTTCGCCGGATGAGCTTTTTGTCGCAGTAGGTGTGAGATGGTTCGAGAAGCCGCTTCTTGATGCGTACAGAGAGTATATACTTGATGAAGAAAAAAGGATTGAGTTAAATATGCTTTTAGACTCTCTTGTGGCAAAAGGGTATAAAACACTCGAACATGGATACAAAAGATATCCAAGAGGCTTTTATGCTGACATGCCAAGCGCTGACATGAGCCTTTTTAAAGGGATGGCAAGTTACAAAATCTTAAATCCTGACTTAATAGAAGATGGACAGAAGTTGATAAATACACTTTATAAGATATATGAGGATATGCTTGCACTACAAAAAATAATGTATGAGATTAGTTTGCGAGTTAAAGAGGAATGATTAAGTGAAAAAAGAAGCAGTAGTTTTACTCAACATGGGCGGACCAAACAACCTTGAAGAGGTTGAGATGTTCTTGAAAAACATGTTTGCGGATAAAAATATACTTACTATGAAAAGCGACCTTTTAAGAAAGTTCGTTGGAGGCATGATAGTCTTTAGCAGAGCTGAGAGCTCACAAGAGATTTACCGTAAACTAGGCGGAAAATCCCCCATAGTGGGACATACAAAAAATTTGGTTGCAAAACTTCAAGGCAGGCTTGGCGAGAATACGATAGTTGATTTTGCCATGAGATATACTCCGCCATTTGCCAATGAAGTGGTAGACAGACTAAATAAAGAAGATATTGATAAAATATATCTTATTCCGATGTATGCACAGTATTCTACAACTACTACAAAGTCATCTCTTGAAGATTTTGAAGAGTATTATCACTCAAGTGAGGGTAATGCAGTTTTGGTTGAGATAAAACACTATTTTGAAAATGAAACTTATAACAAAGCAATAATCGAGAGAATAAAAGAGAAAATGGGTGATGCCCAGTACAGAGATTTTGACATCATCTTCTCAGCGCATGGCCTTCCTCAAAAGATAGTAGATGCCGGCGATGTTTATGAAAAACATATAACCAGACATGTAGAAATACTCAAGAATATGTTAAAAGATGAGAAGATGGATTTCCATGAAACACATTTAGCATATCAGTCAAAAGTCGGGCCTATGAAGTGGCTGGAACCATCCTTGCAGACTAAGCTTGAGAGTGTGAGAAATAGAGGCGTTGTTATTTATCCGATAGCTTTTACCATAGATAATTCTGAGACAGATTATGAGCTTGAGATTGAGTACCGTGAGATTGCTGAGGAGCTGGGCTTTAAAGAATACAGAGTTTGCAGATGTGTAAATGACAGTGAACTTTTTGTGGATGCTCTTTGTGAGATTTATGAGAAGATGAAGTAGATAATGAAAGTCGTTATTTTTGACATGGACGGGACATTAATCGATTCTAAAAAAGATATAACGATTTCTATAAATTATGTACGAGAATTAAACCATAATCTTCCGCCGCTATCAGAGGACTTTATTGTTGAAGCTATCAATAAAGAGCATAGAAATTTGCCAAAACTTTTTTATGAAACAGAAGTTTATGAAGAAAAAGACAGAGATGCTTTTGAACTTCATTATGCAACACAATGTATACAAAGTCCATATCTTTATGATGGTATCAAAGAAACACTTCATGAGCTTGTCTCCAGTGGAGTTAAACTCTCAGTCGCTACAAATGCACCGACAAGTTTTGCAAAAATAATGCTGAAACATTTAGAAGTTGAACATCTGTTTGATGTGATAATCGGAGCAGACAAAGTAAAGGCTTCAAAACCGGATCCACAGATGCTTTTTGAGATTTTAAATCACTATGGTTTTGAAAAAGACAAACACAAGGCTTGGATGGTTGGAGACAATTCTAAAGATATGCAAAGTGCAGACAATGCCGGTATAGATTCCATGTTTGCAACATGGGGTTTTAGTCGGGACGGTCAATACAGCATAGTGATTAACATGCCAAAAGAAATTTTAGATATAGTTTTATAAGAATATATGATAGAATAAGTCAATTTAATATAGGAATTACTATGTTTGATAGCGATTTAACATTAACATTTTTGTTTATGGCGCTTCTTTTTTTGAGACAAGTGTCTATTTTAAAACAACCAAATAAGATTAACTATGCCCCTCTGATGATAGGTGTCGGGGTGATTAGTTCTGTTATACATTTTATCATTCATCCTGAAGTAACTGACACTATTTTGCTCTTTCGTGAATCGTTTTTTCCGCTGCTTATGGCTTTATTCTTTTATATTGTTATGAATATACTTCACCAAACACAGCAAACTGAGAGTGCCAGAAATAAAGATGAATTTTCGCATGCTTTAGCTTTTGAGCTCACTGAATTAAAAGAGTTTATGGCGGATTTGGAAGGTAGAATCTCTGCTAGTCAGCAAGAAGATATTAAAGTGCAAAATGATGTTCGAGAAAAATTTAAACAAGATATTAAGGCGCTCGAGGGAATCAAAATAAATCAGAATAAATTTTTTGATAAATTTGAAGAAACAGAAAATTGGCACAAAAATGTTTCAAAAGAGTTTGATCAATTTAAAACTGTTCAGCTTCCGGGATTGGATAATGTTATTCATAAACATATCGATATTTTAAGAGTAGCAGAACAAGAGCACTATAATCAAATTAAATCCACACTTGAAAAAGCAGTTGAGGGCAGATGTAATATTGTTGATGAGATAGATAACTTAAAAATAACATTGAATGACATGAGCTCGATTTCTGTTGATATTGCTGACACTATTACAAAACATACTTTACAAAAACTAGCAGGTGTAACGCAAGCATTTGAGAGTCAGATAGTGTCTTTGAAATCACATACTGAAGGTATCAGGACCTCACTGTACGAGGGTGAAAACAGGCTTAAATCCATACGTGAACAGAGTGAACTGATCTTAAACCAGATGGTTCTTTCATCTAGAAAAATGAGCGAACTTGAAAAGCAAAATCAAGGGCTGCATGATATTTATGCAACAGTGAATGAACTGATGCGTGACATGGAAAGGATTAAGGCTGATTATGTAAAATCACAATCTCAATTAAGTGTTATAGCAAGAGAAATGAAGGTGGCAGAAGCTGAGCAGATAGAGGGTCTTAAAAAACAAATAGATACTTTAGGTGAAGCTTTAACGCAAAAAATAGATGATTCTCTGGAAAAACTTCATGAGCATTATCATATTACAAGTGATGATATCACCAAAAGCGTTCAAATGCTATCTAAAAAAGCACAACTTCAAAAAGGTTATACTCAGTATGATACAAAAGAAACTTGAGATTTAAATAAGGCAAAAAATGAAATCGTCCCCTAAAAAAAACTATAATGATGTTAATGCAACACCCCACAATAATAAAAGAAAAGCACCTCCTAAAAAGAACAAAGCAGACGCAACTCCTAAAAATGAAGTGAAAGAAATGTTTATGAATTGGTTTAAAAAGCGCAATACTGCAGGTCAAGTTATGACGAAACAGGATGTAGTTAAAAATATTCTGACCAAGTTGGATGCAAAACAAAATGATGCAATGGAAAAAGCTATCAATGAGCTAAAATCTGAAGGTTGGATTGAAATAAAAGAAGATGGCGTTACTCTGGCTTTAACTGAAAAGGGTGTTGAATATAGCCTAAGAAAATAGGCCATATTCAATTCAATTAATCACAAAAACGATCATCGTTGTCTTCTTCCTCATCTTCATCTTCATTTTCGTAAAACTCTTCATCATAGTCATAATTATCGTCTTCATCTATTAGGTCATCTTCTGTAAAATTGTATGACATTTTCACTCCTTTGTAGTTTTTAAGATTTTATCTTTTTTAACTTTAATATTTTATTATTATATGCTCTAATAGAGCACTATACAAGTAAAATGGCTCTACTTTATCGTAGGAGATAGCGTTTGACATAAATGCTGAAATCAGTACCTTAGATGAGAGTGTGAATTAGTGTAGCCGTATCAGTTTTTGATATAATGATGTATGACAAAAAAACTTTTACTACTTGAAGATGATATTGCTTTAAACGAGACTATTGTTGATTATTTTGAAAATCTTGGGTTCAGCATGACTCCTGTATATGATGGAAATAGTGCACAAGAAGCTATTTTTGAAAATAATTTTGATTTATTCCTCCTAGATGTTAATGTTCCAGATATCAATGGTTTTGAGATATTAAAAAATGTAAGAGAACAAGGTAATACTACGCCTGCAATTTTTATAACTTCACTAAATTCTATGGTTGATGTAGAAAATGGATATGATAGTGGTTGTGATGATTATATAAGAAAACCATTTGCATTAAAAGAGCTAAAATTAAGAGTTGAAACAATTTTAAAAAGGGAATTCTTTCATAATGATAATTACAAGATTCAAATTGATACAAATATTTACTATGATACTCAAAGTGATTTATTAAGTATTAATGGTAGTGAAGTACAACTAAATAATAAAGATGCAAAGCTTTTAAAGTTATTTTTACAAAATAAAGATAATCTTATTACTCATGAAACCATATATTCAACTCTTTGGGAGTATGGTGAAGATATAAGTGAGAGTGCTTTGAGAACTTATATAAAAAATTTACGAAAATATTTGGGGAAAGAAAAAATTGTCAGTATTAAAAAACTTGGATATAGATTTACCACAAAGTGAAAAAAAGACATTATATAGATTTTTGTCTTTGTATATCTTTTTTACCATTGTAATTTTAGGTCTAACCGCTTCATTATATTATACTCTTCAAAAAGAGTTAGCAAGTAGCCAAAGAACAATAATCCTAGATCAGTATGCAAATGATTTTTTGGTTTCACTAGAAGAATTACATAATGATAAAACAGATACTTTACTTTATCCAAGAGATGAAAAATTTAAAACCTCTTTATATGGAGCGGACTATAATCTTATATATTCAACTTTGTCAAATCCAAAAAACCTACTAACACAGGTAACATATACAAGTAATAAAATCATAAGATATGTAACAAACCCTCAAAAGTATTACTTAAATACCCAGTATGTTATTGTAGAGATTGAAGATGATAATGAATGGCTAGATGAAACTATGAACATAATTATCATATATAGCTCTATATTTTTTATTGTAATGATAGTTATTGGATATTTTCTACTTAATCTATTCTTAAAACCTATGAAGGAAGCTCTGCATCTATTAGATACATTTATAAAAGATACTACACATGAATTAAATACTCCAATAAGCACAATAATGACAAATATTGAACTAATTGATAGAGAGGCTATAGAAGATAAATACCTTTTAAAAATTATTAATCGAATAGATATAGGCGCTAAGACCATATCTAATATATATGATGATTTAACTTATCTAATACTAAATAATAAAGTCATCTCAAATAATCAAGATATAAATTTAAAACAGCTTATAGAACAAAGAGTAGAATATTTTTCAATTTTATCAAATATAAAAAATATAAAAATTATAACAAATTTGAATCCAGATGTAATGCTAAATATAGATAATAAAAAAATCTCGAAACTAATTGATAATATTTTATCTAATGCAATCAAGTATAACAAAATGGGTGGTTCAATCTATATAGATTTGGATGCAAATAAAGTCGTAATCAAAGATACTGGTAAAGGTATAAAAAAAGAGCATATTGATTTGATGTTTGATAGATATGCTAGATTTGACAAGGTTGTTGGTGGTTTTGGTATTGGTCTAAACATTGTAAAAATGATCTGTGCTGAGTACAATCTAACTATAAATATAACATCAAAATTAGATAACTGGACAGAAGTTTCTGTATCTTGGTAGATTCCACAATCATTCCACAATTGTTTTATATACTTCTCTTGTAATTAAAATTAAGGAGAATAAGATGAAAACAATTCAAAATGTTTTATTAGGCTTAGCAGTTTTAGGTTCATTAACGGTCGTAGCAGCAGATGGTGCATCTTTATTTAATAAATGTGCAGGATGTCATGGTACAACGGGTGAGAAAAAAGCTTTAGGTAAATCAGCAATAATTAAAGGTTGGGATACTGAAAAAACAGTTGCAGCTTTAAAAGGATATAAAGATGGAACCTATGGTGCAGCAATGAAAGGTTTAATGAAAGGTCAAGTGGCATCTATGGATGATGCACAAATTGAATCTGTTGCAAAATATATTGCAGCACAAAAATAAGTAAGGAAAATAAAATGGATAGAAGAAAATTTTTAGGCGTAGGTCTTGCAGCTTTTGCTGCAATCG
>CALCGG010000240.1 GCA_937900945.1 uncultured Sulfurimonas sp.
TCAAGCCCACATGTACAGTTCATAAATGTTTCCCTTTTTTGATATACTAACATATATTTAACTATTTATGACTAAGGACTTAAATCAATCATGAAAATAAAATCTCTCTATGTCTGTGCTCAGGAAAAAAATGCAGGAAGTTTGTTTGTAACTATGGGGATGATGGAAATTCTCAAAAGAAATCTTCATCGTGTCGCTTTTTTTCGCCCGATTATTTCGTCTAAAGATATCAGAGACGGTGATATAAATTTTATGCTTGAGCGATATAACTTAGATATGGAATATGAAGACGCATATGGTTTTGACATAGAATATGTTGAGGATATGATAGCTTCAAAGCGTGATCATGAACTAATAGATCAACTTATCATAAAGTTTAAAAAGCTTGAAAATAAATATGATTTTGTTTTATGTGAAGGGATTCGCCGCTCATTTTTGACGTCAACAATAAGCTATGATTTGAATATGAAAATTGCTCAGAACTTTTCTGCTTCATACATTAATATTATCAGCGCAAAGGAGATCACGGCTAAAGAAGTGTATGAAAATATACTGATACAAAACGAAAATGGTACAGCTCAAGGATGCAAACATTTTGCAACTTTTATCAATAGACTTGACGATAAAAAATACAAATCATTAGAAAAAAAATTAAAAAACTATGAGCTTAACACCTATCTTTTAAAAGAGGTCAAAGAGCTCGACATGCCAACTATTGCAGATGTTATAGAAGGCATTGGAGCAAAACCGGTATTGCTAAAAAATCGAGACCTCACCCGTGTAATCCGAGGTGTGAAAGTTGCGGCACTTACAGTTGATAATTTTTTAGATCATATTGAAGAGGACGACCTCATTATAGTCCCGGCAGACAGATCAGATATTATCTTGGGTCTTTTGGGAACACTTTATTCTAAAAATTATCCAAATATCAACGGAATGATTTTTCCATTTGACATGCGTGCCCATCCAAATATTCAAAAGCTGATTGGAGGACTTGAGAGTTTTACTATCCCTGTTTTATCCGTGGATACAGATACCTATGTAACAGCAAGAGACCTCTCCAAAGTAAACGCCAGACTCAGAGTAACAAGCCAGAGAAAAATCGCACTTGCTCTTGGACTTTTTAACTCAAGTGTCGATATTGAAGCGATTGAAAAAAAGATTTCCACGAATGCAAGCACAGTCATGACACCGATGATGTTTGAATATAAACTGTTTGAGACAGCGAGGTTAAATAAAAAGAAAATTGTCCTGCCTGAGAGTGGCGATGAACGAATTTTAAGGGCGGCTGAAATTATCTTACGAAGAGAAGTGGCAGATATTATATTGATAGGAAAAAAAGAAGAGATTAAAGAAAACTACTTGAGACTAGGTTTGGATTTGAGCAGAGCTACGATAGTGGACAAAGATAATCCAAAGTTTGTAAAAGAATTTGTAAAAACTTTTTATGACATGAGAAAAGCTAAAGGGCTTACCCTTCAGGGTGCTGAAGACGCTATCAATAATGTCAATTATTTCTCAACCATGATGGTTCACCTTGGATATGCAGATGGAATGGTGAGCGGCGCTATTCACTCAACCGGAGAGACAATCCGTCCTGCACTTCAAATCATTAAAACTGTGCCCGGTGTTTCAGTAGTTTCAAGTGTATTTTTCATGTGCCTAAAAACGAAAGTTTTAGTATATGGAGATTGCGCAGTAAATCAAGACCCTGATGCAAAAGCTTTGTCTGAGATAGCTATCTCTTCTGCTAAAACTGCAGCATCTTTTGGGATTGAGCCAAAAGTAGCCATGCTGTCTTACTCAACCGGAGACAGCGGAACGGGAGCAGATGTAGATAAGGTGCGAGAGGCAACAAGACTGGTGAGAGAAAAAAATCCTGAGCTTCTCATAGAAGGTCCTATTCAGTATGATGCTGCTGTAAACAAAAATGTTGCTAAAACCAAACTGCCAAATTCGAAGGTAGCAGGGGAGGCGACAGTTTTTATTTTTCCAGATTTAAATACGGGTAACAATACCTACAAAGCAGTTCAGCGTTCAAGCGATGCAATTGCCATCGGTCCGATACTTCAGGGACTAAACAAACCGATTAATGATTTGAGCCGCGGTTGTTTGGTGGAAGACATTGTAAATACAGTGGCAATCACAGCTATTCAGGCAGGACAAAAAGCATGAAAATAGCTGTTATCAACTCTGGAAGTTCTTCTATAAAGTTTCAACTTTTTAATATGCCAAGCGCTAAGGTTTTGGCTCAGATATTGGTTGAAAAAATAGGAGAATTCAGTTCACAGACAACGCTCAAATATGATGAGCATAAACTTGTTATAACTTCTGTTATTAAAAATCATCATGACGGTTTGGAAAATATCATCTTTTTGTTGTCAGAGCATGAAATATTAAAAGATTTTGCTTCCCTTGATGCCATTGGACACAGGGTTGTTCATGGGGGAGAAGAGTTTAAAAGTGCTACACTCATAAATGAGAGAGTTATAAAAATCATAGAAGCGCTCATACCTTTAGCACCGCTGCATAATCCGGCCAATTTAGAGGGTATTTTAGTAGCACGAAAAAAAGCTCCATTTGTCCCGCAAATCGCAGTTTTTGATACAGCTT
>CALCGG010000241.1 GCA_937900945.1 uncultured Sulfurimonas sp.
CGAAAACTTCCCATGTAGCTTCAACCCATAAGTGGATTACCCACCACCACCAGAACTGATCTACTGAGATGTTGTCTGTAAAAAACATACCAGCTAAATAAAGACCCGCAAATGCAATCATATCTGCCATAAGTACTGTAACAATACCAGTTTGTTTACCTTTGATTCCTGTTAAGAAAAGATTAGCAACGAAACCAAGTGCAACTACAACGATTCCAAAGTCTGCCCAACGAGGTGCTTCAATATATTCACGACCCTCATTAATAAACCAAATTGTTGTCTCATCTGCCGGTCCAACTTGAACTAGTAAAAATACAAGAACAACAACTACGATAGCAGCTGCAAATACCCAAAATAGTAATTTACCTATTTTAATACCAACAGTTTCAATGCCTGTTTCATCTGGTAATAACCAATAAACAGAACCAAACATTGCGAAAACCATCCACACAACAAGAGCATTAATATGTAACATCCTTGCAACTGAAAAGTCTACAACTTCAAAAAGAAACCCTGGCATTACATATTGAATAGCCGCTACGAGACCAAAAAGTAATTGAGCACCAAAAATAATTGCTGCAAAAGTAAAATACCATGTTGCTAGTTGTCTTGATTCACTTCCAATACCTGTTAAGTGATTACTTGCCATGAACTGCTCCTTGTATTTTTCCAAAGTTTCTTGGGAAACCATTTGTATCTATTGATGACATATGTTTCAAAAAAGCAACTAGACCTTGAGCCTCTTTTTCTGTGATTCCAAGATTAGGCATCATACGCTCATGTGTTGGATACTGAGAAGGATGTTGTAAAAATTCAGCCATAGCTTCTTCTTTAGTATTTTTCCCTGTCATTGCTTGCATTGAGCCATCTGGTCCCCATGCCGGATCTAACCAAGCTTTAGTAAGGTCTGGTGCGTAGTAAGCTCCATTACCTAAAAGAGTATGACAATTCATACAATTTTTAGCTTGTGAGCCGAGTTTACCTAGATGTAATAACGCTCCAGCTTCTTCCTCTGAATAATCATCTCTACCAAAAAATTTTTCTTTTTCACCAATCACTGGTACCTCATGTCCACGTTTTGTGTCCATTTCATAAGTGATTTTATAATTAATAACAGTAGGTCCCGGAACCCTTTTCGTTACACCATTTTGCAAATCTGCATCAGTACCCATGTCAATTTGACCTAATGTGTCAAATGTTAACCAAATAAGTAGTACTGAAGCAAACCCTGTAACCCACGCTGCTGAACGTTGCCAGAAGCGATTGTCACTCCATACGGATTTATTAGCCACTATAACCTCCTAAAATTATTGTTGAGATATACACATAAATCAATGTTCATTTTCTTCATGAACTTGATCTTGCATATAATATACTGCATGAGGGAGTAATAAATACCCAATCATGGCAATTACTAAGGCTTTTGCAGTAAAATCACCTACGTGCATTAAGCTTCCCATTATGTACAAGCAGTAAGCAGTTAATAGCCAAAACATATATGCAAAAGGCATAGTCCATTTTTTTAGCATAGAAACCTTGACAGCTGTGTATATACCAACATAGAGCCCTCCAAAAACTAAAACAAGAGCAGAAGAGACAAAAATAGGTAAAAAATCATCTAAAGCTATCTCTGGTCTAATTAAAGATGGATCTATCATTTTGAAACTCCTTGAATTTGTAATAATATTTAGAATCACAGGTAGTTTATTATGTTTTATATTAAATGCAGTTGACTTAAATCAATTATGGGAATTAATCATAAATATTTATATATCTTTTAGTATTAAGGTAACAGTTTTATTATTGATAAGGTAGTAAATGTGTAGAAATATGAGTCTATTTTGATTGTGTTGAGTGTTTATAATTTTGTGATAGTTTCAAGGAGTATATATTATGATACAATTAAGGAAAAAAGCAGAGGAGATAGTTTTGAGAACTTTGTTTATGGCGTTTCTTTTTCTTTTTCTAGCTTCTGGATGTCAAAAAAAAGAGGTGGTTGAGTTTCCCCCTTTGTATTCTGATAAACCCCCATTAACAAAGAAGACAGTTTATCTCTTCGGTGTACATCCTTTGCATAACCCTAAACGCCTTTTTGAAGTGTATCAGCCTCTTATAGAGTATATAAATAAACATCTCCAAGAGAGTGAATTGCGCTTGGAAGCATCTCGTAATTATCCTTCATTTGATAAAAAACTTTTTTCAGGTCATTTTCATTTTGCACTGCCTAATCCTTACCAGACCGTTGAATCGACAAAACATGGATATAAAATTTTTGGAAAAATGGGTGATGATGAAAACTTCAGAGGCATTATTTTAATTAGAAAAGACAGCGGTATAAAAAGTGTTGAGGACTTAAAGGGAAAAACTGTGAGTTATCCGGCTCCAACGGCACTCGCAGCTACCATGATGCCGCAATGGTATCTTTATACACATGGGATAGATATCAATAAAGATATTACAAACAGCTACGTCGGTTCTCAGGAATCTTCTATGATGAATGTTTATCTCGGCAAATCATCAGCCGGTGCGACATGGCCTCCGCCATGGTTTGCTTTTATGAAAAAAAATCCAGAGATTGCTAAAGAGTTGGTGGTAAAATGGGAAACATCTTCACTGCCAAACAACGGACTGGTTGTAAGAAAAGATGTACCGGAAGCCTTGGTAAAAAAAGTGAGTAATCTTATTTTTGCATTGCAGACAAGCGAAGAGGGAAGGAAAATACTTGCTGCTATGGAACTCAGCAAATATGAACCGGCAGATGATACTACTTACGATTGTGTAAGGGAGTTTCTCCAAGATTTTGAGAATGAAGTACGTCCAATAAGGCTCAATAATGAATAGATTTATTTCGAAGATATGGAACATAAGTTTTAGAACTCAGCTTATTTATGGAATCGTATCTATTTTGACACTTTTTATTATCTCTTTTACCTATATTACTACTAAAAAACATAGTGATTTTTTGCACGCTGAAGCTATGAAAGAAGCAGTAGATCGTAGTTTAGAACTCGCTATTATGAGTCAAGTGTGGGTTATGGCAAATGATTATATAGGTTTGGAAGAGGTGGTAAATACTTTTAAAGTGTATGATGATTTGATTTTTGCAACAATTATAGACATGGATGGAAAAATTATTGCACATACCGACCCTTCAATTATTGGAAAATATATAGCGGATGAGAGACGCATCTCATATCTGAAAAAATCCTATGAGAAAGAAGGTGAACATGTTCTTGAACAAGAGATATTTCAGCACACTTCGGAATATATTGACATAGTAAGAATAATCCATTATAAAAATAAACATATAGGTCTTGTAAATCTGCGTCTTGACTACAACCGTTATCAAAAGAGTATTGATACTGAAATTTTTCAAAGTATGATTTTCACAGTATTGTATATGCTTATCGCTATCGTCTTTGCTTTTTTTATGTCGAATGGTTTGACCAGGGAACTCTCAAAATTGATGGATACTATGAAAAAAGTAAGAGATGGAGATAAGAGTGTAAGAGCTGACGAGGAGGGTGTAAGGGAACTCTCCGAACTCTCCCATGAATTTAACCGTACGCTTGATGCACTCAAAC
>CALCGG010000242.1 GCA_937900945.1 uncultured Sulfurimonas sp.
GATTTACTTGGACGAGGGAACTATAAAGAGGAGGTGTTTTATAGCGATATAGCACTTAAATATCATCTCGATGCTCACAATATACTTCTTGGAACTTATGTATCTCATGCCAGAGAAGGTGATACGACCTATCACACAAACAACCCTGTTGCATCTGAAGTAACAGATGTACCGCTTGACGGCAATGGAATAAAACCAAATATATCCCGTACTCAATATGCTTTTTACTTCAACGATATCTTTACAATCAATAATAAATTCAGTGCAGATATTGGAATACGCTATGACCATTACAATGATGCACAAGAGAGTTTTGCTCCTAAACTTGCCCTGCTCTATAATCCAGATGATATGCAAAGTTATAAACTCATGTATCAACGCTCTTTTAGAGCTCCGGCCTGGATAGAGCTTTATGGAACAACACAGCCTTTTTTTGGTGATGAAAATTTAAAATCCGAAACTATTGATACACTGGAATTTGCATACCAATATCAAAGCATGTTGGATAGTTGGTTTAAAATAAATTTTTTCTATACAAAAATGAAAAATTTTATCAACCGTGATGCTAATTATAATCTCTACAATGACAAAGAGAGTAAATCTTACGGAATGGAAGTAGAGTTAAAATTACCGCTTTATGACACTGCTTCATTAAACTCTAATTACAGCTATACAAATCTTAGCGACAATGATGGAAATGACCTTCCTTTTGTTGCAAATCATTTAGCGAATATTATGTTTATTCAAGAAATAAACAGAGAGTGGAGTGCGGGAAGCAAGTTAAGGTATGTAGGTAAAAGAAGACGAGAAGTTTCAGATAGCAGAGGAGACTTATCTGATTATGTGACTTTTGATCAAACACTTACTTTCACGCGCAAAGCATTCTCCCTTCAGGCAAGTGTAAAAAATCTTTTTGATAAAGATGTTGTATTTCCCTCCCCACTTGGCAGTGGCTCAACTACTGGAACTTACGAAGAAGATTTCTCTCGTGATGGACGCGTATTTTGGGTATCTATTGGTTGGACGTTTGAATGATTAAAAAAATCATATATCTACTCTTGGTCTTATCCGTACCGCTTTTTGCGAACCAGTACGATAGCACTATTGTGGATATTGAAGCAAAATTATTTCCAAAAATGGCTTTGATGGAAGAACACGTAGCCAATAATAATTCTGCATTTCTAAACATCATTATTTTAACAAAGGAGATAGATTTAAAGATAGCTAACAGTTTTAAATCCACTATAGAATCATTGTATCCAGATATTGTACTCAACAAAAGAATAATAGTTAAAGTAACACAATTGGGTAATCCTATACAAAATGAAGCCGATGCTGTAATTGTTCTTCATCATTCAGCGCAGGAGCTGCAAACAATTGCATTGTGGGCAAATCAAAATAAAATTCTTAGCTTTGCGTACGAGCCGTCTTACCTAGAGTATGGCTTGTTATCATCTATTTATATAGGAAGGACTATTAAGCCATATCTTAATATAAACACAATTAAAAAATATGGATTTGGTTTCAATTCATATCTTATGCAGCTTTCAAAATTTAAAAAATAAAGATAAACAATGAGAAAAAAAGTAGTAATAATAGGCGCTGGAGCTTCAGGTCTTTTATGTGCCATATTTTGTGCAAAAGCATCTTGCCATGTAGAGATATATGAGCAAAATTCTAAACCTGCAAAGAAGATTTTAGTCTCCGGAAATGGTCGATGCAACATTACAAACAGAGATATAACTCCAAATGATTTCTTTAGTGATAATGCCTCCTTCGTAAAAGAGGCATTGGATAACTTTGGCTTTGATGAGTTTGAAAAGTTTGCAAGTTCAATAGGGCTTATGCTTGACGTTAAAGAGGATGGAAGGGCATATCCGCTCAGTAATGAAGCAAAGTCGGTTGCAAAACTTTTAGAAGAGTATGCAAAAAGTTTAGGTGTTATTTTCCACACAGACACCAAAATAACAGATATCAAAAAACTCCTACAGGACTACGATAAAGTGGTCATTGCAACAGGTTCAGAGGCTGCCAGCCATCTCGGCGGAAACAGAGACGGATATGAGTTTGCAAAGGAGTATGGACACAGCATTGTGCCAACTTACCCATCACTTGTTCAACTTCATCTTGACTCTAGTATTGCCCATAAAATGTCAGGGGCTAAAATAGACGGGGAAGTCACACTTCTTATCAACCATAAGAATGACTCTACATGTAAGGGTGATATTCTTTTTACAAACTACGGAGTTTCAGGCTTTGCCATTCTGGATATCTCACAAAGAGCAAGTGTTGCTTTGATGAACTTTGAACATGTAGCCATATCTGTAAACCTGCTCCCGGATTTCACTGCTCAAAAGCTCTCTGCCCATATAAGTAAACTAGCCCAGACTATACCGAAGTTTTCAGTTTTAGATATTTTAGTTGGGCTTATACCTCTCAAAATAGCACAATCTCTGCTCGATGATTTAAAAATCTCACATGACACAGAGGCTAAAGAGGTACATACAAAATTATCCAAAAAAATAGCTAATCAGATATTAAATTGGAGATTTGAAGTAACCGATACGCATGGGTTTCGCCATGCTGAAGTGAGTGGCGGAGGAGTTGACACAAGTGAGATAAATCCAAAGACAATGGAATCACTCAAACAAATAAATCTCTATTTTTGTGGAGAAGTTTTAGATGTTGTAGGACGTCGCGGCGGATACAATTTTGCTTTTGCCTGGGCTAGCGGGTATGCTGCTGCAAAAGATATTAACCGTTAAATATTTCGCATGATACTGACGATAAAAGTAGACCCTTGCGGTGAACTTTTCACATCTATTTTTCCATGAAACTGTTTTTCGATTATTTTCTGACTCATATAAAGACCGAGCCCTGTTCCGTTTTTACCTTTCGTACTAAACGAAGGCTCAAATAATTTTTTCAGGTTCTCTTCTAAAATGCCACAACCATTATCTACTATATGTATCTCAACCATACCGTCTTTATCTTCAACAAACAAGTCAATGTGTTTACTTTCTTTTTCTAGACCTTCAAAGGAGTCAATGGCGTTATTTATGATGTTCAATATCACTTGAATCAGTTCATTTATATATACATTTACATGAATATCTTGTACCTTTTTTATCTCCAAATTTATACTTTTACCTTTTAATCTAGGCAAGGCAAATTTTATTATTCTTTGCAAAAGTTCATGTATTTCTATCTCTGTAGACTCTTTATCTGTACGAAAATATGTTTGAAAATCATCTATAGTATCGGAGAGGTAAACCATGGTGTCGCTTATTTGGCTTAGTGTATCTCCAATCTGTTTTTCATCAATATCTTTTCCCATCATTCTATCTATTTCTAAATTTGATATTTGTAATGTTATTGTAGAAAGCGGCTGTCGCCATTGGTGCGCTATCATATTAAGCATCTCACCCATAACAGCCTGTTTTGATTGCACTGTTAATATATTGTCTTTTTGTATCAGCTCATTAACTTTTTCTTCAACTGCATTTGCCAAAGACTCATTCAACTCTCTTAATTCTTTTGTTTTTGTTTGTACCTGCTTTTCCAGCTCGGCATTAAATCTTTTTAATTTTCTTTGATAGTACGCCATTAGAAATATAACGATCCCAAGTAAAACTAAAATTTTTATTACTAAATCATAATTGCTATGATTTTCATATCTTGTCAGTCTCCAACTGTTGATAATATGTTCTATCTTATGTTCTGAAATATTATCTAACTCTTTTTGCAAAATTGAAAAAAGGATAGGCTCATCTTTTTGCACACCAATACTGCATGTCATAGGTTGATCTTTTGCTAAAAATCCATTAATTTTTAATTTTCCATAGCCATATTTTTCTACCATATAGTCGGCCTTTTCATCTATTTCAATAGATGCATAAACACTGCCATCAAGTACCTTTTTCATCATTTTATTTGTATTTTCTTCAACTTCTATGTTTAAATAAGGATATAAATTTTGTAAATAATCTTTATATGGCTGAAACTGAACTACTAATATTTCATCCTCTAACTGCTTTGGATTTTGTACAAAAGATTTATCTAGTTTACTTATTAAAGTAAAATTATTTTTGAGAATAGACTTACTTGTAACAAGATTTGGGAAATCCTTACTTTGTGCAGGCATTATTGAGAAAATTTCACATTTTTTATTTTCTATATTTGCAATTAGTTCATCAAGGGAAGAAGGTGGTATAACTTTAAATTCCAGAGCTAAATCTTTAGAAATTATTTTATAAATATCTGCCATTATTCCGGTATGCTTGCCATCAACATAGCCATCATAAGGAAATTGATTATACTGCAAACAGATATTTATAGTTTTGTGTGATTTTAAATATAATTGCTCTTCATTTGTAAGTTTCAACTTTTCTTTATTTTGAGCATTGCTGAACATAAACTCGTCAACTATTTTTTCACTTTGTACATGAGTTATACTTGCAAATGTAATATTCACGAGAAGAATAAGAAATATAAATAAATATTTCAATTATCTTCCTTTATTATCAGCATGGTTGTTTTTTTCATCACTACACTTTAGGTTTTATTTTATTAAAAAAAATTTTAGCATAATCCTTCTTTTAAAGAAGTATATTTTTCAATACTTTTCAAAATACAATTTAATATAATCTTATTTAATGAATATCAAGATGGATTTATATATACTAATGAAATTAAAATTTTAAAAGGATTTCCTCATGTCGGTATTTCTGATTGTTATAGCAATAATTGCAGTTATTTTAGTTCTAATGTACAACTCTTTGGTTTCAAAGAAAAACCAGGTTGAGAATATCTTTGCGAGCGTAGATACGGTTCTTAAAAAAAGATACGACCTCATACCAAACCTTGTGTCCTCTGTGGGCAAATATATGCAACATGAGAAATCTCTTTTAGAAGAGGTTACAAAGCTTCGTGCAGATGCCAATAAGCCAAATATATCTGATGAGCAAAAAATTGCTTTTGATGCAAAGGTAAGTTCTGCTCTTGGCTCTATCATGGTGGCTGTTGAGAATTATCCTGAATTAAAAGCAAATGAAAATGTTATGCATCTTCAACATTCACTGGGTGAGATAGAAGAGCAGATCTCAGCAGCACGTCGCACTTACAATCAAGCAGTAACCGACTATAACAATGCGATAGAGATGATACCTACGAACTTTATGGCAAGTGCCATGAACTACCAAAGAAAAGAGGTGTTTGAGATAGTTGAAAGTGAAAGACAAAATGTTAACGTAAAAGAGCTTTTTAATTAGATGCCGAATTAGATATGAAAAGCATAAGTGAACTAACTGACTTTTATTATAAAACACTTTATCCAACTCTTGAAAAACTCGAAGATGATAGAAAGCATCTTCGATATAGAATTACCGTTGTCGGTATTTTTTATACATTTGTAGTTCTTCTTATGGGGTTTGGCTTTTTAGATTATTTACAATCTATCCCGAATCTATTCTTTGTGCTAGGTTTTATATATGTAGGGGTTGGAGCGTTTATTTATAAATTTCTCATAAAAGATTACACAAAAGAATTTAAAAATAAAATCATTGACCCTCTCATCCATGCTATTGATGATAAACTCTCCTATATAAGTGAAATGCATATTTCAAAAGATTATTTTAATCGATCAGAGCTCTTTACACAATCACCGGACAGAATAAGCGGAAATGATTTCGTCAGTGGAGAAATCGACGGGGTAAAGATAGAATTTTCAGACTTACATGCAGAGAAAAAACACAAAAATTCAAAAAACAAAGATACTTGGGAAACAATATTTCAAGGTCTTTTTATCGTAAGTGAGTTCAATAAACATTTTAAGGGAAAAACTGTAATTCTGCCGGACACGGCACAAAGTACCTTTGGAGATTTGATAGGAAACTGGCTGCAGTCAAATAACTTCGGCAGAAGTGAACTGGTAAAAATGGATGATATAAATTTTGAAAAAGAGTTTGTAGTCTACTCTACCGACCAGATTGAAGCCAGATACATACTTTCACATTCGCTTATGAAAAGATTGCTTGCATTTAAGAAAAAATCACAGCACCCAGTATATATCTCCTTTATAGGGGAGTCTATTTACATGGCAATTTACTATAGCAAAGACCTGTTTGAGCCATCAGTTTTTCGTTCACTATTAAACTATAAAATAGCGATGGAATATGTAAAAACCTTGCACTTGGCACTAGGAATAGTTGAAGAGTTAAAATTAAATCAAAAATTATGGAGCAAAAGATGAAAAGCGAAACAGATTTACTAGCTATAAGTATCCAGGATTTTTTTAGTGCTAAAATGCTCAAATACTCACTTATGCCTTTTATAGTCACTATGGTTATTTTATACATTGCATTTTTCTCTATAGCAGGAATCGGGCTTGATCAGCTTGGAAGTATGGACTTACAATCTACGAATACAACTATAGAAAATGGAATACCCCATACCGAGACTATCAATGCACAACTCGAGGGCAATGCAATTATAAAATTTCTTATGGGATATGCCGTGACTTCTTGGATGGTAAGTATTTTAGTCTATGCGATTGGCGGTTTTTTAGTACTTTATCTCTCTATATTCATGGCACTTTTAGTCTTAGGTTTTTTAACTCCTTATGTGCTCAAAGAAATCCACCTCAGACATTACCAAGATGTTGAGATGATAGGACATTCCAACCTCATAGCAGGAATATTTTTAATGGTAAAATGGGCTTTTATCATGATAGTGCTATTTTTTGTATTTATTCCGCTCTACTTTATTCCACTTGTAAATATAGTAGCGCTCAATTTTCCACTCTATTACTTTTTTCATAAAGCGATAACCTATGATATATCTTCTAGCATCTGCACCTCAGAGGAAGATAAAAAAATCAGGTTTTTCAGTGCCAACAAAATAAGATTAAAAACATTAGGGCTCTACCTTGTTTCACTGATTCCGTTTGCTATATTTTTCGGTGCTATTTTTTATGTTATCTATTTGGGGCATACTTATTTTATAGAAGTCAGAAAAATTCGTAACGATGTAGCTTAAAAGCTACTCTTCCTCTTTATCCATGTCTTTTAAAACCAAAGCCCTATAAGCTTCATCTTTTGGGACTAAACCAGCTTCATATAAAAACTGCGAAGGTAAAAAGTTGGCTTTTTTTATCTTGTCATATTTTGCATAACTCAGATAAAGTATATCTTTAGCTCTTGTGACTGCCACATAAAAAAGACGTCTTTCTTCATCAAGTGAACCACCTCTTTGCATCAGTTTTCTGTTTGGAAATCGTCCATCCATCAAATCGACCACATAAACCTCTTTGTACTCCAGACCTTTCGAAGCATGCACACTCAACAGGTTTACACCCTCCCCCTGAGTCAAATCTGATGAGCCTAAAATCATTGCATTTAAAAATCTTTCATGCTCAGAATACGGCTTTGAGAGTTCCTCTAAAAGTATCATTTTTCTGGCTATTCGGACGAGGGATTCAGTTTTTTGTTTTTCATCTATACTTCCATCTTTGAGAGTTGCCCTTTTTGTAGAGAGCGTGTCTGAGATATGCTTGTAAAGTGAAGAGGCAGCTATCTTTTTTACAATGGTTCTAGGCTGTTTAATCCCCTTTAAATCACGGTATAAAAGATAAAAATCATGTAAAAAAGTTGCACCGTCTTTTGTAAGCTTTGGATGCTTTAAAACTGGATTTTTCATAAACTTTGCTTCAAACCCGAGCTTTGCAAATTTACCGACCGCACCCAATTCCAAGAAATCATCAAACAGACCCAGCTGGTGGCTCACTTTTCTCTTTTCAAACGGGTTATTTATTGACTCATCAGGGGCATAAAGCCCGTAAAAAATGGAACCATGTCCTAAAGTTTTCAGGGCAATATAAAGCTCTTTTGCCATGGCACTTCCAATGCCTCTTGCAAATTCAACAAGATGTATAAATGCCATCATGTCGGACTCGTTCACTAACAAAGTATAAAGGTCAAGCACAGCTTTTACCTCTTTTGAGTCAAAAAAACTTGTTCCCCCTTTTCTTTTACATGGGATATTCAGCTCTCTTAGCCCTACTTCTATCCCATCCGCTGAAGAGTTATTTCTAAAGATAACCGCAATATCCTCTTTTGGAGTTTGTGAATCCCGTATTTGAGCCGCCATGGCATGGTACTGGTCAAAAAGTTCATCGTAGGTTAAAAGCTTTGGAGCAATGGACGGCTGGGTTCTTGTGACTTCCAATTTTTTCGGATAAATTCTTTCGTTATGTTCTATCACTTTAGTCGCTAGTGAGAGTATGGGTAAAGTGGAACGATAATTTTTTGTAAGTGTATGAACCTTAGCTGATGGGAACTTCGTTGAGAATGTGCCTATGATGGATATGTCAGCTCCGTTAAAAGCATAAATACTCTGGTCATAATCCCCGACACAAAAGAGTGAAGGCGGTTTCATGGCCTCTATGAGTGTTCCCTGAAGAGCATTGGTGTCCTGATACTCATCTACCAAAACTTCTTTGTAACCCAAATCTTTTGTCTTGCATATATCTCTGAAATTTATAAGTAAATCATTGAAGTTTACAAAGCCGTACTCTTTTTTTAAAGCCTCAAATTCATCCACTATATCTGCATAAATCATAGCAAATGTTTCATGTTCGGGATATTTTTCTATAATCCAGCTCTCAAAGTCTTTGTCTAACTCTGTATTTTGATAAAAAGAATACACATCGTAGAGATAATTCCCGCCATACTGGGTTGTGTCAGCTGATATGTTTATGAAAGAGCGTTTTTCAAAAACACTTCTGAAGAGGGTTTTCAGTTCACGCTGTTGCTTTAAAACCACTTTCTGGTCATGTTTTTTCAACCATCTGTAACTCACTGCATGAAAGGTTCCAGCATCTATCTTCGAGGCTATCTCTTTTCCAAAATACTCAGCCACCCGCTCAACCATCTCTGCAGCAGCTTTATTTGTAAAGGTAAGAAGCAATATCTCCTGCGGTTGCACTCCTTTACTAATCAAGAAACCGATTCTTCCAACTATGGTAGATGTTTTTCCGGTTCCGGCTGAAGCGATGATGAGATTTTGAGAGTACGAAGAGGTTGCCGCAGCATATTGTTCTTCATTGAGACGAGATAATGGCAAAGTTGATGACTCCTATTTTAAGAGTGTAATTGTACTCCTTTAAGGTCTGTAGAAAGATTAAAAAAGAAAAGTTATGATAAACTTCAAAATATTAAAACTAAAGAGTCATTATGGATCAGTCGCGCCTGAAAAGTCAACTTTCCACCTTAGCTTTATCTATGTTCAGAAAAGATTTTTTCGGAATTTACCATGGTTCGATTTCTGCAAAAACAGAGTCAAACCGTTTTATTATTAATACAAAAGATGCTGTTTTTGATGCCTTGGGTGAGCATAATTTAATAGAACTCTATTTTAAAAAAGATTATCGATGGAAACAGGCTAGTATTGATGCCAGCATACACCACAGCATTTACTCACAAATTTCTGACGCAAAATATATCTCTTTTAGCATGCCCCCTTTTACAACGGCATATTCACTTGATCATAACATGATTGTTCCAAAAGATTATTTTGGATACAAGGAAATAGGTTCCATAGATATTATTAGTCCTAAAAAATTTGATGATTGGTACGACAGGGCTAAGAGTGAAATCGCCTACTATCTTCAAAGCAATAATACTGATATCATGGTTATACAAGGATATGGAGTTTATTCATTTAACAGAGACCTCAATGAGATGGCAAAAAAGCTTGCCATCTTAGAAAAAAGTTGCAGACTCCTCATGCTTGACAGTTACAATCATGACTATAGCCTTGAATAAAGTTTACAATAACCTTATCGCTTCATAAGCAGTATCCATCATTTTATCAATCTCATCGTTTGTTATTATATAGGGCGGCATAAAATAGATCACATGTCCTAGAGGTCTCAGTAAAACTCCGTTTTTAAGTCCGTGTTGATAAACACTCAGACCTATTCTAAGCTCAGGGGCATATCCTTTTAAATCTACTGCGCAAATCATCCCTGTTTGTCTGATAGATGCAACATTTTCAAGTTCTAGAAACTTTTGCAGTTTTGCTCCCATGTATTTTGAAAGAGTTTTATTTCTGTTTATCACATCATCCTTTTCAAAGATGTCAAGTGTTGCATTCGCAGCCGCGCATGCAAGCGCATTACCTGTGTAACTGTGAGAATGTAAAAATGCTTTATGCTCACTATAATCACAGTAAAACTTTGCATAAATATCGTTTGTTGTAAGCACTACCGAAAGAGGCAGATAACCGCCTGTGAGACCTTTTGAGAGAACTAAAAAGTCTGGGGTGATGTTAGCATGGCTGCATGCAAACAATTCTCCGGTTCTGCCAAAGCCGACCATCACTTCATCTGCTATAAGATGAACATCATATTTGTCACATATTTTACGTACATGTACCAAAAATTCCGGATGATACATGTGCATAGAACCGGCACCTTGAATGAGTGGTTCTAAAATTATTGCACTTATCTCATCTGCTCTTTGTTTACACAACGCTTCAAATTCAATTGCCGCCACATGTGCCGCTTCTATACTCATATCTTTTGGAACTGCTGTTTGAAGAGTTTTCAGCAAAAGCGGTGCGTAGGTGTCTTTGTAAAGTTCAACATCACCAACGCTAAGAGCTCCGATAGTTTCACCGTGATAGGAGTTTGTTAGTGAGACAAAAATTGTTTTATTTTTGCCATCATTTTTATGTGCATGGTAACTCATCTTTAGCGCCACCTCAACGGCACTTGACCCGTTATCTGAATAAAAACATTTTTCAAGTCCGTTTGGAGTTAGTTTTACAAGGCGTTCTGAAAGTTTAACTACTTGCTCATGTGTAAATCCAGCGAGGATGACATGTTCCAAAGTGTCTAGTTGCTCTTTTATCTTGTCGTTTATATATCTGTTTGTATGTCCAAAAAGATTGACCCACCAACTGCTGATAGCATCTATATAAGAGTTGCCTTCAAAATCTTCAAGATAAACCCCATGCGCTTTTTTTATCGGGATAAGAGGCAAAGTTTCATGGTCCTTCATCTGCGTACATGGATGCCATAAAACATCTAAATCTCTGTTTTTTAATTCTAAATTATTCATATATGTTGCCTTCTAATATATTATATTTAAACTAACAAATAAATCTAAATTCTACCCATAAATATAAGCGTAATCTTATCATTATAACTATAAACTTTTCAATATATCTGAAGGGGGTAGAGTCTTGTTAATTTCTTTGAAACTTAGAAATCTCTTGTTCTTTATCCTATTGACGTTTTCTTTATCTGCTTCAGAAAAAACTACTGTTTTTATGTTGCATTCTTATTCAGAGGAGTATCCATGGACGAAAGGGCAGCACTCTTCATTTATTTCAAACCTCAATAAAATAAATGTCCATTTTGAATTTTACACTGAGTATTTAGACTCAAAAAGACTGGAACTAACAACTGAATATAAAAACAATTTTATTCAATATTTAAAACTAAAATATGCAAATATAAATCCTGATTTAATCTATGTTACAGATGATAATGCATTAAAATTGATTGCTGAGAACCATAATAAAATATTTCTCAAAGAGAGAGAAAGACCGGTATTTTTTTCAGGTATCAATGATTTAAGTATGCACAATATTTTACCTAGGAAAACTTTTTCCGGTGTGTATGAAGTAAAAGAGATCAAACCTAATATTGAACTGATAAAACAGTTTTCTCCACAAACAAGAGATATTTACTTTATTGGGGATGACTCTGAAACCTATCAATCGATAAAAAAAGAACTAATACTTCAAGAAAAAGATTTTACTACCATGAATTTTAAATATATAAGCAGTCAATATATTTCTATAATTCTACAGAAATTGCCAAACAAACCAAGAAGTTTTGTTCTTTTAACTACAATCGGCAACCTCAAAGATGACAACAACAATACACTTCAGCCAAAAGAATCTATAAGCATAATCAAACAAAATCAAAATCTTAATATATTGAGCATGGAAGATGCCTACATGTATGAGGGTGTAATCGGCGGGTATATGACAAGTGCAAACAAACAAGGGGAAGAAGCTGCAGACTTGGTTATACAATATCTGAAAAGAAATTCTTTAGAAAATATACACTCTATACTAAAAAGTCCAAATATATATATGTTCAATTGGAAATCACTCACTAATTCCAGAGTTATTTTATCTGAGTACATTGCTAGAAATGCTTTAATAACAGGCAAGAATGCTACTTTTATTGAAACAAACACATCCATGCTGCTAAATATACTGGTAATCATCATGATTATCTTAATCTTAGGAATCCTAATAATGTATGTAGTTAAAAGAAAAAAATATGAAGATCAAGATGAAAAACTAAAAAAACTTGCTAGCTTAAGAACAAAATTATATATAAAAAATCAGCTCATCCATAACACTTTTGTTTTAGGAAAGATAGGTTACTGGAGACTGGATACAAACAAAGATAAACTCTTTATCTCAGAGGAGTTGCTAGAGATACTTGAAATAGACTATAAGATATATAAAGATGACTCAGAAATTTTATATTATTTTTTAAATTCAAATGATAAAAAACTATTTAGTGAAAAATTGTCTGAAGTGCAAAGTTCTCATAAGGCTGTAAGTTTTAATCATAAAATGACAACATTGAATAAGACTGTTTTTAATGTTTCTCATTTATTGTACACAGAAAATATAGAACAGAACATTTCTGTTCTAGTAGGAATAATAAAATTTGAAAAATAGTAAATCTAAAACAATTTTTATTTTTTTAATATTTTTATTTTTTATAACTATCCCCTTTTTACAGTCTCTTATCTTTAGTTCTAATACTGAGGGAGCTATAAAAATAGATAAAGAAGTAAAAGCTGACTTTATCTATAGTGATAAAAAAATTATCTTACTTTTTTTCGGATACTTTGGATGTAAAGATGTTTGCACTCCACTTCTTTACAAACTTAGCGATTTGTATGAATCTCAAGAATTTACAACCATTAAAGATGAAGTGGATATTTTCTTTATCAATCTAACCCCTGAAGCTGAACAAGATCAACCGGATTTATTTGCAAAGTTTTTCAATAAAAATTTTAAAGGTGTCTATTTGTCAAAAAAAGATATCTTCAATCTTGATAGAACTTTTGGTGTGTTTTTCTCAAGAGATTTGAGTGATAAAACTGAGCTTAATCATACAGATTTTGTTTATTTGATAGAAAATAATTTAAACTCTAAAATTTTAAAAAGTATGTATTCAATCCATCCTTTAAAAACAGCAAAGCTAATAGATGATATGATTTTGTTAGATAGTAAAAAATAAGGGGGTTCGTAATATTCATGAAGAAAACTCTTAGTAATCTTTTTACTTTTCCAAATATACCAAGTATTGCAGGACACAGATTCAAGCTTTTTAATATAGAATCTGATAGAGTAATGATAGCACTGCTTATCTTCCAGTGGTTCATTGCAACGTTTGTGACATCTATCCTTTATGATACTTACTATTATGGTTTTTTTGGTTCCGCACTTATTGTCTTGCCTATTATATTTTTATATCCATATTTAAAAGGTCAGAGGTATTACAGATATTTCATTGCAATTGCAATGATGCTGTTTTCTGTTATATTTATTCAGCAATATTTAGGTCGCATTGAGATGCATTTTCATATTTTTATAGCGATGGCAATACTGACATTATATAAAGATGTCATGCCTTTGATAATAGCGGCAGCTACAACAATACTTCATCATATAGTTTTTAACTATTTACAATTTTACGAGGTCTCTCTCTTTGATATGCCTGTCATGGTATTTAACTATGGCTGTGGTTTTGACATTGTTATATTGCATGCAATTTTTGTAATAAGTGAACTGCTTGTTTTAGGATATATAACAAAATTGCAAATAGAACGCACTATTATTTTGCATAATACTGAATACCAAGTTACTGAACTGAATAAAGAACTGCAGCACACCTCTTTACATGATGTTCTTACAGGTCTTCCAAACAGATTATACTTAAATGAGAAAATAGATATTTTAAAACAAAAGGCAGAGGAAAATGGGAAAAAGTTTGCAGTTATATTTTTGGATTTAGATCATTTCAAAAATATAAATGACACATTGGGTCATGATATTGGAGATGCTCTTTTACAAACAGTAGCCAACATACTCAAAAACTGTGTTACTCAGAATAGTTTGATTACAAGAATTGGTGGAGACGAGTTTATAATAGTAGTCTCTGATTTTGACGATACTGAATATTTATTGCCAATAATTAGTAATGTATTAGAAAATTTCAGAAAAGAACTGTTTATAAAAGGGTACGCACTACAGCTCTCGGTCAGTATGGGCATTTCAATCTTTCCGGATGATTCGTCAGAGATAAAAGAGCTTATGAAATATGCTGATATTGCAATGTACCAAGCAAAAGCTAATGGGCGTGATAATTTCAGTTTTTTCACACAAACAATTAACAAAAAACTGCATAATGAAGTAGACACAATCAATGACATGCAAAGAGCATTTTATGATCAAGAATTTAAATTATATTATCAGGCAAAAATTGATGTAAAAACGAAAAAGATTATTGGAGCAGAGGCTTTACTCAGATGGCAGCATCGTGAAAAAGGGCTCATTGGACCAGACATTTTTATTCCTTTGGCTGAGAGCACAGGTTTTATACTTAGTTTAGGGAAGTTTGTCATACAAGAGAGTATGAGCGCGATTAAACGGTTTAATGAAATTGGCTATGATGACTTGATAATATCTATCAATGTATCTTCAAGACAATTTCAAAAGAGTGATTTATATGAAGATTTAAAAGAGGCACTTGATATCAATAACATAGATACTAAAAATTTTGGAATTGAAATAACAGAAAGCATAATGATGGAACATATTAAAAAAACTCTCTCAACCTTAAATGATATTAAAAAACTTGGAATTTCAATATACATAGATGATTTTGGAACGGGATATTCATCTTTATCCTATTTAAAAACATTCCCGATTGATGTACTAAAAATAGACAAGAGTTTCATTGATGACATAAGTGAAAACGGTAACAATAACGGTTTACTATTAAATACAATTTTGGCTATGGGGAAAAGTCTTGACTTAAAAGTTGTAGCAGAAGGTGTTGAATTAAAATATCAATATGACTATTTAAAAGAAAAAGATTGCGACATGATTCAAGGTTATTACTTTGCTAAACCTATGAATGAAAAAGATTTCATAGAGTTGTTAAAAAACTCTAAATAAATACACAAAGCTCAATAGACCTCTTTTATCTCAGCAGGTGTGTGTTTTACCAAGCACAAACAAATGTTATACTCGCCTTTATCAAGGTTTAATACGAATTTACCTAAAATTACACAAATATCACAATTAAGGTTTTTATTCAATGATTACATGGATGCAAAGACATAAAAAATATCTCATTATTACTATATGGATTTCTACAATTGCATTTGTTGGTGCAGGGTTTGTTGGCTGGGGTCAATACAGCTATGGTGATAAAGCCGGTGCAGTTGCAAAAGTAGGGAATATAGAGATATCTATGGGCGAGTTACAAAAATCATACTCTGCTCTTTATAACCAATATAACAAAGTGTTTCAAGGTGATTTTGACGAGGAAAGAGCAAAGAGTTTTGGTCTTAAAGCGCAGGCTTTAAAACAACTAACAAACCAAGCACTCATTCTAAACTTAGCAGCTTCTTATGACCTTCAGATTACTGATGCTGAGTTATTGGCAGAGATTAAGGCTCAGGATTACTTTTTCAAAGATGGTTTATTCAACAAAGACATTTACAAAGAAATCTTATCTAGGAACAACTTGAGTATAAAAGATTATGAAAAAGATGTCAAAAAAGAGTTGTTGATTAAAAAAACTCTTCAATTGCTTCCTATAAAAACAAATGATAACGAAGCTGAAATTTTTAATACAATTATGAAAATCGCAGATAAAATAAACTATGAAGTTTTAAATAACGATCAAATTTCAGTTGACACCTCAGATGATGCTTTAAAACCTTTTTGGGAGACCAGACAACAAGACTTTATGGGTGAAGTTAGTTATGACATTAGTTTTATAAAGCAGGAAAAACTTTCTAACAGTTTTGATGCAGCAAAAATAAATGAATATTATAATGAAAACAAAACTCATTTTAAAGACAAAGATGGCAAAGTATTACCTTTAGCGGATGCTCAAGAGAGCATCTTAGAAGAGCTAAATGCAAAAGCTACCAAGGATTTAGCTCTTAGAACTTATATAGCTTATAAAAAAGATAAATTAACTCCTGAACTCACATCCTCGACTGCAACTGTTTCTGCATCAAACAATCCTTTTGATACAGAAACTTTACAAAAAATTGCTGAACTCTCGCCAACCTCCCCTTTTCTAAAACCTGTTTTACTCAATGATGAATATTATATTTTTAAATTAGAAAAAATAAATTCGGCTAAAGTTAAAACCTTTGAAGAAGCAAAGAAAGATGTTCTGCCTCTATATGTAGAAGAAACAAAAAGAGAGCAACTGCTCAAACTGGCGAAAGATTCAGTCAGTACATTCAATGGCAAAACAACTGACTTCATAACTAGCTTGAGCACTGAGAACCTTGATGGTTTAAATAAAGAACAAACAAACGAGTTTCTAATACAATTATTTAGCCAGCAACAAAAAAGAGGTTCTATCACATTAAAAGATGGAAAAGTTGTTCTTTATAACATTTTGGAACAAAAGTTGCTTAAAAAAGCAGAGAACAATCAAGGTGATTTAATTGTTAAATTAAAAAGTACAATGTTTAATGATGGTTTGATAAAAAACCTACAAAACAAGTACAAAACCGAGATATTTATCCAAGGACTGTAAGTTGAGTAAAACTGTTTTAGCCATTGATATCGGCTCTACAAAAATTTGTGCCATAATTGCTCAAGTCAATGATGACAACTCCACCTCAATCATTGGTGCAGGTATTGCAAAAGCTCAGGGTTTAAAAAGAGGCAGTATCACAAATATTGAGCTGGCTTCAAAATCTATAAAAGCCGCAGTGTCTGATGCAAAACGGGTTGCCGGCAGTGATATCAGAAGTGCTGTTGTATCTATATCCGGTGCGTATACAAAAAGTTTAAATTCAAATGGCATTGTAAATATTCCAAACAAAGAAATTACTTTTAAAGAGATAGAAAGAGTTATGCATACCGCTTTGTATAACGCCAATATTCCAAATGAATATGAGATATTGCATGCTCTTCCTTTTAATTTTAAAGTGGATGACCAAGATTATATAGAAGACCCTCTAGGAATGAATGCTTCAAGACTTGAAGTAGAAACTCATATTATAACTACTCAGAAATCAAATCTTAACAACCTGAAAAAAGCGGTCCGCGGGGCTGGCATAGAGGTTGAAAATGTAGTGCTTAGTGCTTATGCATCTTCTATCGCAACGCTCAATGAAGATGAAAAAGAATTAGGTGTCGCAGTGATAGACATGGGCGGAAATACAAGTAATATAACCATACATTCTGGGAACTCAATCAGATACAACGACTTTTTAGGAGTCGGATCTAACCATGTAACGAGCGACTTATCTATGGCTCTGCATACTCCTCTCAATATCGCAGACTCTGTAAAACTTAACTATGGTTCACTTTTAGAGCCTACAAATGATCTAATTGAACTCCCAATTATTGGCGATGAAAAAACAACACATGAAGTTTCACTTGAAGTCGTTCATAATGTCATCTTTGCCAGAGTTGAAGAGACATTGATGATTTTAGCCCAGTTTATTGAAAACAGCGGACTAAAAAACCAACTTGGCGCAGGTGTCGTTCTAACTGGCGGATTTTCACAGATGGAAGGGATGAGAGATTTGGCAGTTGCAACTTTTGGCTCTATGCCGGTTCGTCTTGCTCGTCCAAAAGAGATGAATGGATTATTCGAAAACCTAAGAACACCGGAATATTCGACGGCAATTGGGCTTATTATGTACAGCGCTTCTGCATATACTCCGTACGAAATTGATGTAAATAAAAAAGTACGCCATGCAAATGAGATTCCATCTTCACAAAGCAGTGTTCATTTTAATGATGATACAGTGGAAATTCCTGTTGCACAAATGGAGACTGAAAAGAAAAAAGAAAAAATGGTTATTATACCATCTGAAAAAAGTAAGAAAAGTGATGAAGCTGGGACTTTTAGTAAATTTTGGAACTGGGCAACCCAGTTATTTTAAGGAGTAGGACAATGGAACCATTTGTGATAGAAGAGACTAAAATTGTAAACGGAGCGAGAATCATAGCTGTAGGTGTTGGCGGCGGCGGCGGTAACATGATTGGTCACATGATAAAAGAAGGTATTGCCGGCATAGAGATGTTAATCATAAATACTGATGCGCAAGTTTTATCTGAATCCAGCACTGCTTCAAAAATACAAATAGGGACTAAGCTTACAAAAGGTCTAGGTGCCGGAATGAAGCCGTCTGTCGGTAAAGATTCTGCATTAGAGAGCTATGATGAGATTAGAGCTGCACTAGATGGTGCTGATATTGTATTTATCTCCGCAGGCCTTGGCGGTGGAACTGGTACCGGCGCTGCTCCTGTAATCGCTCAAATTGCTAAAGAAGTCGGTGCATTAACTATCTCTATTGTCACAAAACCCTTTATGTTTGAAGGTCGCAGACGCTTACAGCTTGCAGAAGCAGGTCTAGCAGAGCTTAAAAAAGAAAGCGATTCTATCGTTGTTATTCCAAATGACAAGCTTTTATCAATTATTGACAGAAAACTTGGGATGAAAGAGAGTTTCAAAATTGTAGACAGTGTTTTGGCACAAGCCGTTAGCGGAACTTCTGGAGTTATCCTCTCAAGCGGATACAATGACATAAACCTTGACTTTGCCGATTTACAAACTGTTATGAGTCATAAAGGCATGGCCCTTATGGGTGTTGGCGAGTATGAGGGTGAAAATGCAGCTTACGAAGCTATAAAAGCAGCTATTGAATCTCCACTCCTAGATAATATGTCCATAAATGGCGCTATGGGAGTTTTGGTACACTTTCACATGCATCCTAATTTTCCTATGATGGAATTGGCAGAAGCCATGGATGTTGTACATGAAAGTGCTCATGAAGAAGCTGAAGTTATCTGGGGAACATCAACTGATGAAAACATAGCTGAAAACTATGTAAAAATCACAATAGTCGCAACAGGCTTTGAAAAAAATCTAAGCAATAACGAAGATTTTATTAGTGACACTCCAGCTCCTCCAAAAGCTAAACTTCGTCCTAAACTTGTTGTTGGCGGTGATTTTAACAGTGACTACTTAGATATTCCGGCGTATATGAGACAACAACAAGACTAGTAAAACTTTTGCATTCCTTCACTCAAATTATGAAGTCCAAATCACTCCTTGGGCTTCGTGAAACTTCTACCTTAAAAGAAATAAAACAAAAATATAAAGATCTTATGAAACAATGGCATCCGGATAAACATAAGGATGATGTTGAAAAAGCCACGAAAATCAGTATGCAGATAAATGAAGCCTATCAAATCATTCTAGATTACTGCAACAACTATGAATACTCCTTCGATGAAGACAGTATAAAAAGAAAATCATATTCTCCATCTGAATGGTGGCATGATAAATTTGGAAGCAGATAGCCAACAATATTGATAATCATCATATTTTAATTGTATAGAGTTATGATATAATGACTTTTTAAAATAACATCAAAAGAGACTAATATGAGAACCTTACTTTGGATATTTTCTATATTAATAATTTTCAATTCATCCGTAAGTGCTCAAGATTTAAAAACAAGAACCGATGAGTTTCCAAAAAAGGAAATGAAATCCCAAAATAAAATAGTTGCTGAAATGTTTGTCGAAGAAATCTCAAAAAATCTACCTCAAAAAATAGATAAATACACTCAGTTTATAAATATAACGAACAAAGACACGACCCTGATTTATACTTTTGAAATCAACACTGGAAGCAAGAGTGATGATGCCGTAAGAAAAGAAGATAGAACAAGAATGCATAAAGCTATACAAAATGGCATTTGTAAATCTTCACAAAAATTTTTAGAGGCTGGCATTAATACATCGTACGTTTATATAAGTGCAATATCTAAAGCACATCTCTTTCAATTTGATATCACACAACAAGATTGCATAGAGTTGACTAACTAGGTGTCTTGTGTCTATTAAAGATGCTCTGAAATCAATCGATTTTTTTGCCACTTTAAACAGTGCGCAAATTGATGATTTAACCTCTATCTCTACAATTAATAACTACAATAAAAATTATGTTTTGTATTATGAAAAAAAGCAAAGTAATCAACTCCTTTTTTTAGTAGATGGTTTAGCAAAAGCATACAAAATTGATAAATATAATAATGAAATTTTTTTATATTATATTTACAAAAATAGTTTATTATCAGAGATTTCCAATCTTAAAAATGATTTTTTATTTTCATTTTCAAATATAGAGCTCATTCAGGAATCCCAAATATTAAGTATAGATTATAAACAGTTTAAAGAAAAATTCTTAAATAACAATCTTTTAAACATAGAATTTACAAATGAAATCATCTCTCACTCACAACAGTTGCAAGCACTGGTGAATAGAGAATTCATCTTTGATTCTATAGCAAAAGTTGCCATGATGATAGATTCTGATTTAGATATGTTCAACAATTTACAAAGAAATAATATTTCACTTATTTTGCACATCAACCCCGCAACACTCTCTCGTGTTCTCAATAGATTAAAACGAAATAAGATTATAGATATAATACATGGCGAAGTTCAAGTATTGGATTTGTTGGCTTTAAAAGCCATTTTTGAAGGATAAGGTGTATGAATAAAATTAAAATAGTCAGTTTATTAATTTTTTTATTATCAATAGCTTTGACTGTTGTGTCTATCTATATTGCTCAGCAAAATAAAATAGAAATACAAGTATTAAACACAATCAATAATCAAAAAGCACTTACACAAGAAATATCAAAAAATATTTTTTATATCTATAAAAAACAAGTTGGAAATGGCACACAACTAAAAAATTCAATACAAGATTTCATGCTCAAGACTAGTGATAGTGAAAAAGAGTTAAATGAAATATCTTCTATATCTGTTCAAAATAATAAAATTATAGAATTATGGAATAAATTTTATTTATCGGTACAGCAATTTAGAGATATGAATAAAGTAACCAGTATGTATTCAAATATTATTTTAGAAAAGGTAGTGAATAATATTTACAACACGAACTTAATGCTTATAGTAGAATTTGATAATCTAGTACAATTAAATCAAACCTCTTTCAACGATAAACTCAATATTATAAAAAATATCCAATACACTCTATTCTTTCTTTTGATATCACTATTGGCTTATCTTTTCACTCAACTTAAAAGCGTAATTTCCTTTATACAGAAATTTACACATACTTCAAAAAATATTATAACAAAGTCTACAATTCAAGGACTAAAACCTATTGAAATATCCAATAATAAAGATGAAATATTAGAAGCAAGTAATAATTTTAATTTTCTAGTGCATAAAATAAATACTTCAGTACTCAATTCAAGTGATTCTATAGAACACACTTACAAATCATTAGAGCAGGTAGAAAAAAATATTGAAGATCTATTAGACTTGCTTTACACAATGGAAGGTGATGATAAAATCGATAAAGACTTAACAAAAAAAGAAGATGCTATTATCCAATCTTTAGAAGAATTAAGCTCCTCTACACATAAACTTAAAAATCTAAAAACTGATTTAGATAACTTAATCTCTCAGCATAACTTTAACTAAAATTATGCAGTAGGAAATTAAAAAAACTCATTGATTATTGTGATGTGGAACTCTTGACTATTCAA
>CALCGG010000243.1 GCA_937900945.1 uncultured Sulfurimonas sp.
TATGGCAATCTCTAAGCATTACTACAGAGTGGGACAAGTCAAGGATCTGCTTAAATCCTATAAACCAAAAGATAATGATGAGAGCGCTTCACTTATAGCCCTTAGTTCCCATGAGAACATCAGAGGTGCTGATTATTTCAGTTAAAAAGATATATAAAAAACTATATAACGATTCAAAAAAAAAGGATAAAAAATGTCAATACAAGAACTATCACAACAACTAAAACTAAGTGCTTTTTATACAGCATTTATAGAACAAGAGACACAACCTGCATATAGCGAACTACCATTTGAAAAAAGAGTGCAAATGTTACTCGAAGCAGAACAGCTTGAACGAGACAATAAAAAGATACAGAGGTTATTGAGTCAAGCAAAACTCCCTGATAAAAGTGCTAGTATCAGTGAGATAAACTTTACGCCTGATAGGAATTTAGACAAAGCGCTTATGTTAGATTTAGCAGGTGGAAATTATTTGAAATATTTCAGAAATATCATTCTACATGGTCCAACCGGAGTTGGTAAATCATGGATCGCTCAAGCATATGCGAATAAAGCCATGACTATGGGATACAGTGCCTTATATTTAAGAGTTCCAAGACTTATGCAATATCTTCAAACTATCAGAGGGGATGAAGAGTATCTCAAATATTTAGCAAAACTCAAGAGAATCAATCTTCTCATTCTTGATGATTTCGGAGTAAGTCCACTCAAAGCTGCCGAAGCTAGAGACTTACTTGAAATAGTTGAAGATAGAGTCAATCAATCATCTTTGATTATCACATCGCAACTTCCCATAAAAGAGTGGCATGGATATTTGCATAATGCAACTATAGCAGATGCTATCTTAGATAGGATTGTACACAATGCATACAAGATAGAATTCAAAGCAGATGCAGACTCACAACGCAAGAAAAATGCTAAAGAAGCAATGAAATAGCAAAAAGCATTCTTCCACTCACTCTCATTTATGATACAATTTTAGATGCTTGTTTGAGACTCATAAAAGTGGAAGGCTGGGAGTGAAACGGGTGGAAGAATAAAGTGAAATATC
>CALCGG010000244.1 GCA_937900945.1 uncultured Sulfurimonas sp.
TACTTCTCTAATGCCATTCTAACAATGTCAGTAACATGTGTTTCTGGTCCATAAACTTCTATATAAAGACCTAATCTGTCTGCGGCTTCTTTAATGTCTTTTAGACCTTTTTCGTAGTTTGGTCCACCACGGCGAACATAAATTTTTGTATTATGCGCTTTTATTTTTTCTGCATTTTCTTCAAATGACTGAATAATACCTGTAAATGTTTTTGCGACATCCGTAAAGTTAGCAATAGCTCCACCAATGATTAAGATTTTATCTTCACCTTTAGGATCTTTATGTCTAGTCATAAGATCTATAATAGTATCTGCATAAAATTTAGTCTCACTAGTAGTCGGACCACCAGAATATTCACCATAGTTAGCAAGGTCAGCTATACTGCCGCCATTTGCTTCTGCAAAGTCAGCAATTGTATCAGCATAAACAACTGAAGCACCACCACCGGCAACCATAGTCCATACTCTACCCATTGGGCTTAAAATTGTTAATTTTAATGAAGCACCAGATTTACTATCTGCAAGAGCAATAGCTTTTTCTTCAGGTGATTGATCTTCCATACCAAACGCAGTAGGATATTCTATATCTCCCCAAGTATCTCTCATCATAAAGCCAGCAGTATCATCAAGTCTTGCAACAAGGTCCAAGATTGCCATATTATTGCCTTCAAGCATAACAATTGGATTGATTTCTAAATAAGCAAAGTTCATGTCTCTGTAAAATTTAAAGAATGCTATTGCAAATGATGCAAAACCTTCTCTGTTTTGAGCAGGAATATCTGAAGGAATATTTGCTTTTATTGCATGTTCCATATCAGCATCGCTCATATCGATAGGGATTACAACTTCGTTGACTTTCTCATCCCAACCCTCTTCAACTTCCATACCACCCTCAGCTGACATGTAAAGTACATCATCCTCACCAACACATGTAGCAGAGATATAATACTCTTGCTCTTGTGAGTGTGGAGTAAATGGTTCAACTATAAAATGTGTTAAAGTCCCATGCTGACCAGTAAGAAGCGTTGTTGTATGAGCCATTTTCTCATCTATCCACGCAGCTGCTACAGCCAAAGAAACATCGCCTGGCTTTTTATCTTTGAAAAGAACTAAATCGTTTTTACCTCTTTTACCAAACAGCATATCCGGTTTAGCAACTAGTGGCTCTTGTTTTAACCACTCAAAACCATGCTTCCCGGCTATTTCTAATAATTCTGCTCCACTTGTAACCAGAACAGATTTGAATCCATAATGAAATCCACTAAAATAATTTTCCCATTGCTTGGAAAATAGTGCTTTACCGTCATATTCGCGTATCGCTTTCTGAGCCATTGCCACTCCCTATTTTTATGTTTAGTGCATATTTTACCATATCTTATTTAATTAATATAATCTCTTTATAATTCGAATAGGCAGATTTATTTATTGTTTATTTTTGTAACGTTTGCACTATAAATTAATTTGTTTTTGTAACTAATAGTAACATTTGAAATATCATTTATTTTTAAATCATTCTCTACTAAAACATAAGTATCACATTTTGTAACACCATAAAATTTTAATCTCTTGGACATTTTATATTCTGTATCTACACAGTTTATATTTCTTAACTTTAATTCTGCAGCCAACTCTTTTGCTATGTCCATGTTATACACGAAATGACTTTGCGGATTCTCCAATACAAGATATAACTCTTTGTTAAATACAACAACAAAACTATTTAAGACTAAAAATGCTAAAGATAAAATAAATGTAAATTTATATCTCTTTCGAAACATTTTTAATCTGACTTTATAGGAGCTTGAAAATGTTTTTGCGGCTAAAGGCAATGCAATTATTAAATATGGTGCGAAAACTTCTACACCTACTCTCTGCCTGAAAGACAAAGCCAATGAAATTATAAATGTAACCGAAGAGATAAACCACAATAAATCAATCTTTTTGGTTAAATACCTTCTATATAATGTATATACAAGATACACAAAAATTATAGGAGTAAAGATTGCTGAATATACACCAATAGAATCTAAAAAGTGACCTTTAGGCAATCCAGGAACATCAAAACCGTAAATTAGCAGTGAGCAAATCGACAATAATAAGTTCAACATAAAAAAGGACTTATCTTTAATATGTCTGGAAAATAGAATTAATGACAAAAATAGATAGAGGAATCTACCATCAACTATAGAAAAAATAAGTAATAAAGGATATGTTGCTTTTTGTGAAACATTCTCATATATGTAAACAAACAAAAGAAGCCCGAATATTACCAAGCCTGCACTATTTACCAGTAATGCGGAACTTATTACTCCCGGTAAAAGAATAAATATAACAATAATCCATAATCTATCTCTTACGTTATCTAAATATTTTTTTGAAATTTCATACATTAATATTACACTAAGCAAGTGTAAAATAATCATAGGCAGTCGTAATGCAAAATCATTTTGACCAAAAATACCAAGCGAAATCTTTATTATGCCTTGTAATAGTGTGAAGTATCCATAAAGTAAAGATGCCTCATCATACGATATAGATAACTGGTGCGTTTGTGAGAGTAATATTGCGGCATCTATTCCTAAAATAAGGAATAAGATGTATCTATATTTCATATCTTTAAAAAGTTTCCAATGATTTCATGTCCATATTCACTCATTATTGATTCTGGATGAAACTGCACTCCATAGATATCTTTATCTTTTATTTTAAGCGCCATAATTTCATGATCATCTTCACTGAATGCTGTTGGTTCTATGATAGTTGGCAATGAGTCTTTCTTAACAATAAGAGAATGATAACGCGTTGCTACAAATTTTTGAGGTAAATCTTTAAATATTTTACACTCACCGCTTTGTTTCATGACAGATGTTTTTCCATGCATCATATTTTTTGCACGAACCACATCTCCGCCAAAAACCTGTGCTATACACTGATGACCTAGACAAATACCTAAAATAGGCAACTTGTCTTTGAAATAATCAATAACTTCCAAAGTCACGCCAGCTTCGTCAGGTGATGCAGGCCCAGGAGAAATGATTATTTTTTCGGGTTTTAATTTTTCTATCTCTTTAACACTCATCTCATCATTTCTTATTATTTTCAAATCTGCACCAAGCTCCCTGCAATATTGCACAATATTGTAAGTAAAACTATCGTAATTATCTATCATTAAAACCATTCTATCCGTTTCCTGTCATTTTTGCTGATTATATCATATATTTGTTTTATGGTTAAATTCAGGAACTATTTCCTT